>JAHZKS010000113.1 GCA_022600235.1 Alphaproteobacteria bacterium
AATACAAAGCATACGCAGAGGATAATAAAAAATCTCCAGTTTAGGATTCTATTGTTCATAGAAGCTATTTTTTTGCATTATCGGCAGATACAACATTATCATTTACAATTGAAATAATGCTAGATTTTAAAGCATCGATAGTAACATTTTTTGCAACTTCTATTACTACTATTCCACCATCTTTTTCTTTTGCAATTTTTCCGATTAATCCTCCAGCAACAATAACTTTATCTCCCTTTTTTGCAGATTGAACTAATTCTTGCTGCGCTTTTTGTTTCTTAACCTGAGGTCTAATTACAAAGAAATAGAATACAGCAAATATAAGGATAAGCGGTACAAAACTCATAAATGTATCTTTAGCTGTAGTTGGTTGTATTTCTTGTTCTGGTGTTGTGTTATTTACTAGTATTATATTTTCTTTAGTCATGCGACCCTCTTAATTATTAATTCGATTTTTTACGTTTATGGTAGAGTCTATAATACTCTCCATTATTATCAAGCAATTCTTTATGTTTTCCATGCTCAGCAACTTTTCCATCTTTTAATACATATATACAATCTGCATCTTCTATAGAAGAAAGTCTGTGCGTTACTAATATAATAGTTTTTTTTGATTTTAGGTTATCTATAGATTCTCTAATGATTTGTTCAGAAGATTGGTCTAATGCTGAAGTAGCTTCATCAAAAACTAGTATATCGCTTTCTTTGAACACTGCTCTAGCAATCGCTATTCTTTGCTTTTGACCACCAGAAAGCTCAACGCCAAACTGTCCAACTTTTGTATCATATTTTTTTGGTAGTGATTCAATGAAATCTTCTGCTGCTGCTATTTTAGCAGATTCTTTTAGTTTCTTTTTTGATAGATTTGTAGTGCTACCATACCGGATGTTCTCTTCTATTGTAGAGTCGAATAACATGATATCTTGACTGACTATGGATATTTTACTTCTAACAGATCCAGGGGATACTGTCTTAATATCTTTTCCTCCTATTTTTATTGAGCCTTGGTAAGGTTCATTAAACTTTAGCAATAAATCTAGCATTGTTGATTTTCCTCCTCCAGATTCACCAACTACTGCTACTAAACTAAATGGCTTAATTTTTATTGAGACACCTTTTAGTGCATCTTTTTTTCCATATTTAAAAAATACATTATCAAATTCAACACTAGGGTCTTTTACCACCAGTGGAGCTTTGATCATTTGCTCTTCAACAGTATGTTTTGTATCAATAAGATCGAATATTCTTTTGGCAGAAGCAAGTCCAGATTGTAGAGTAACATTTAAATTAGCAATGTTTTTTAACGGCTGGTAGGCTGCAAAGAAGGCAACTATAAATGAAAAGAAGCTACCAGGGCTTGTTGTGCCGGATAAAACTTTGTTACCACCGTATAATATTACAGCAGCTACAGCTACTCCTCCTAAACTTTCCATAATAGGAGATGATAAAGACTCTATTTTTATAGCCTTATTATAACAATCTAAAAGTTTCTTAAGTGCGTTTTTTGCTGCATTAACTTCAAAAGCTTCTGTGCAGAAAGATTTGATTATTTTTATATTACGGAAATTTTCATCAAGTTTTCCTGTGTAGCTAGCAAGCTCTTCTTGTGTTTGGTGCGCTATTTTCTTCATTCTTTTTCCCATTGTTATTATTGGGATAATAGCCAATGGGAAAACAAAGAATGAAATTAAAGACAACATAGCATCATTATAAAACATGATGACTAGTAAAAATATTAGAGTGAGAGATTCTCTGAAGAAATTTACTATTATAAGAGATATAGCATTCTTTAAATTCAAGATGTCATTAGTAAATCTTGAAATTAAATTTCCAGAAGAGTTCTTATTTAGAAATCTCATGTCAGAAAATAAAAGTTTTTTGTATAGGTCCAATTGCAGAGAATTGACCACATTTTGTCCTATATATTTTATTAAATAACTTTGGTAGTAATCGGCTATTCCTTTTATAAGAGTGGTAATTAATAAAGCTGCAGGAACCATCCATAATAATTCTGTGTTTTTATTAATAAATATTCCATCTAAAGCGGGTTTCACAAGCCACACATGAAAGGCACTAGCTGCAGCAACAATTAACATAAATATAACTGCAGCAATAATTCGGGTTTTATGTTGAATAATGTAAGAAGTGAATATTCTTTTTACTAAAGAATAAGAAGAATATTTATCAGATTCAATTGTTTCTGGCATGATCTACTTTACCGTTTCTGGTAACTCAAGACAATATCCTGCGGATCTAACAGTTCTTATAGTGGATTGCTTTTGTCCTGGGTCTTTAAGAGCAGAACGTAATCTGTTTATATGAACATCAATAGTTCTGAGTTCAACTCCAGAATTATTTCCCCAGACATATGTCATTAATTCTTGTCTTGAAAATATTTTTCTTGGCTCTTCAACAAATAGTTGAAGTATTTTGAATTCAGTTGGCCCAAGATGAACTATTCTGTTGTTTTTTACTACTCTATATGAAAGCAAGTTCATTTGGATGTCATCAAAGCTAATAACTTTTTTACGCAACGCTGGTTTAAATCTTCCTAGAATATTTTTTACCTTTGCGATTAGCTCAGTTTGTATAAAAGGTTTCTGTATGTAATCGTCGAAACTGTTTTCTAGTCCGTGCAAATCTTGAATATTTACATCTTCGTCTGCAATCATTAATACAGGGATGTTGCTAAAGTTTTTCTTAGTTTTGATAATTGTGCATAATTCTAACCCAGATAGTCCATCAAGTTTTGCGTTTATTAATATAACATGTGGGGTTTGTTGGTCTGTGGCGCTAGAAAGAAATTCTAGAGCTCCGTTCCCATTCTCTGTAATATTTACTATAAATCCACCCCTCTCTAATGCATTAGATGAGGTAGTTCTAGAAACGATATTAGAATCTACTATTAGTACTGTTGGTGGTAAATGTGCTGTCATAGGGTTTACTATAAGTTGTAAGCAATAATGGAATATACATAGCACATTCAAAGTGTATGTAAATAAGTTTTTAACAAAGTAATAAAAATCTCAGTGCTAA
>JAHZKS010000013.1 GCA_022600235.1 Alphaproteobacteria bacterium
ACATAAAAAAAAGTAAATTTTAATTTTTAAGATATTATTCCTTATTTATTGTATCTTTAGATGTATTAAAATTAAAATAAACGGGTTTGTGGAATGAAAACTCGTTTTAAGCGGCATTAATATTTTAAAGGTGGTGCGTCCTAAGAGATTCGAACTCCTGACCTACGGATTAGAAATCCGTTGCTCTATCCAGCTGAGCTAAGGACGCTTAATATAAATGGCGATAATCTGCCTAAAACAAAACTATTTGTTTGACTAAACGAGTTCTAGCACATAATTTGTTACGTGGCAATTATAAACTAAATCAATATTTCTGAATGAAGTATATTATAGCTATTTTAGTCCTATTTTCTTTTGGCTCTGCTATGGCGCAGGAGAGGGATAATTCGTATGTAATTGATGCTGATGTTGTAGAGTATGATGATAACAAGAAAACTGTTATTGCTAAAGGTAATGTAGAAATCTTTAAAGAAGATTATAAGCTTAGAGCAGATAAAGTTATTTATCATAAAGACACAAAGAAAGCATTTGCTTATGATAATGTGAAGTTGTTTTCTCCAACAGGAGATGTGATAAAGTCAGATTTTATTGAAGTAGATAATGCAATTAAAGAAGCTATAGCTCATTTGGCTAATGCAGAATTAGATAAAGATAATCATTTTACTGCTAAAAAAGTGCATTATCATTATCCTAATATTACAATTTTTAGGAATGTTTCTTATACGCCTTGTTCTGTGTGTGAGGGTAAATCACCTCAGTGGCAAATAAAGTCATCAAGAGTGCATTATGAGAAGGAGAAAGATGTTTCATATTTGAATAATATATTTGAGGTTTATGGTATACCCGTATTCTATTTTCCTTATATAAGAACTCCATCTCCAGACTCTCCACCACGTAGTGGTTTTTTATTTCCAACTCAGCATAAATATAAAAATGTATATGGGTATGGGATGAAAATTCCTTACTATTTTAGAATTGCTGAAGATAAGGACCTACTATATTCACCTGTTATTACAACAAAACAAGGTATTTTACACCAAGCTAAGTTTAGACATTTGCTAGATAAGGGATCCTATAATATTGAAGGAAACCTTATCAACACAGAGCAAAGCGCAGCAATTCATATTCCTAGCAATAGATATAATATCAAAGGTGATGTGCAGTATCAGTTTAATGATAAATGGAGTTTGGATGGTAATTTAGATAGGGTTTCAGATAAATCTTATTTGCCCAACTATTGGGGACGTTCTCCAAACTATTTAGTATCAAACGCTTCTTTACATTACATAGATGGTAGAGATTATGGGTCTTTAGAAACTTATAGATTCCAAGGGTTAAGAAATGAAGATTCTAGCAAATTAGATCCTATGGTACTTCCTATGATGCATTACCATAAAGAGTTATTCACAACATGGGGTAAACATGTGATGGAGACAAACGTGACCAATATTGCTAGAAACCATGGAGTAAATAGTACAAGATTTTCAGGTAAAGTTGGGTGGGATAAAACATACTATTTTAATTATCAGGAAATTAGTATATTACGTAGTTTAAAGATGGATCTTTATAATTTTAAAGATAAAAGTGATGCTGCATTAGCTAGTAGTGTAGGTAATAATAAGAATCAAGTTTTCAGAGGTATACCAGAATTAGAGGTGATTTGGAAATATCCTTTAGTGAGTAAAAGACCAGAAAGATCTTTCTATCTTGAGCCTATAATAGATTTGATAGTGTCTCCTAATTACTCGAAGAATGATGAAATAGTGAACGAGGATAGCCAGGAAATAGAAATCAGTGATTCTAATCTATTCAGTACAAACCGTTATTCCGGATATGATAGGGTAGAAGATGGTATAAGAGTAAACTATGGAACTTTTGCATCGGGCATGTTAGAGAATGATATGGAATATAATGCTATGATCGGTCAGAGCTACAGGGTTAAAAATAGCAGTGATTATACTGTAGATAGCGGTTTGAGAGACAAGCATTTTTCAGATTATGTTGGAAGAATTGGATTCAAGCCGCATAAATTTTTTGAAATGTACTATCGTGGTAGAGTAGACTCCAGAACTTTTGAGGTCAGGCGTAATGAAATTGGTACAAATTTTGACATAAAACCAAATTATAAAAATATAGATACAGTGCATGTCAATATAAGACATATCTACTATGATTATCTATCGCAAATTGAAGATACAAAAGTTTATAAGTCTTTATCATTAAATGCTAGAGTAGATTTTTATAAAAATTGGTACATGAAAGGTGAAGTAAAAAGGAATACATCAAAACTGGGAGATTTCTTGGTTGGATCTAAATTAGGATTGGGGTATAAAGGAGAATGTGCTGCATTTCAGGTCTCGGCTCTTAAGAGCTATACAGAGGATGCATCAAGAAACATTAAGCCAACAAATGGTATTTCGCTTGACTTAGAAGTGCATTTGAAGAATATTAGTCAGTAGCTTAAAGGTGTTATAATTATGAATAAAATTCTTTGTATTATTTTATTAATCTGTTTTTATTCTGTTTTTTGCTATGCAGATAATGACATTGTCGCTGTGGTAGATAAAGATATTATTACCAGAAGTGATTTAGAGAATAGAGTAAAAGCAGCAATTGCTACTAATGCTCAATTTAAGGATATGGATAAAGATATTCTTAAATCTCAAGTTTTGCAGAGTTTAATAAACGAAAAGATATTTCTTCAAGAGTCAAAGAAGATTCACATAGAGCCAACAGAAGAAGATATTGATAATGCTATCAGCAATATAGAAAAATCTCAGAATATTCCTAAGGGGAAATTTTTTAAAGTAATGGAATCAAAGAACATACCTAAAGATGCCATTATGAATCAAATAAAAACGAATATTATATGGAATAAACTTCTGGTGGAAGTCATTGCGGGTAATATTGAGGTTTCGAATGAAGAGCTATTAGGTTTTATTAGTCATAATAAAGGTGAGAAAGTGCATGTGGATGCTTTTATTGTTCAATCAAGTTTAGATGCTAAGAATGAATTAATTAGTTTAAAGAATAAAACTAAGAATTGTGCGTCTTTAAAAAGAGCAATGGAAGGAAAGAAAAACAAAGTTGATTATAACCACATTAAGAAGACTTTATCTGAAATATCAGACCTAAAAATTAGAAAAATTATATCTGATCTACATAAAGACCAGATATCTTCAATATATGAAGAAGATGGGAAGGTAAGTTTTATAGTAGTTTGTAGTAAGAAATATGACATGGATACAAGCGAAATATCAAAATTTGATCATATGCTTAGAGAGAAAAAGGTTTTAGTACAGGCCGAGTATTACATGCAGAATCTAAAAAAGAAGAAATTCATTGAGATATATGATTTGAATGGCTAATGAATTCAAGAAATATGGGGTTCACCCATCAAAAAAGCTAGGTCAAAACTTTCTTATAGATCAGAATATCTCAACAAAAATTGTTGAACAAATCTCAGACTATAATAATCGAACTGTTCTTGAAATAGGTCCAGGGCTTGGTGCAATTACTGAGAAAATACTAGATACCAATGCAACAAAGGTGATAGTAGTAGAGTATGATAAAGCATGTCTACGTTATCTTTATGATCTAAAAAACGCATATAATAATTTGAGTGTAATTGACTGTGATGCTCTAAAGCTAGATGAATCATCTCTTATTAACGCCGGAGAAAATCTTACGATTATATCAAATCTGCCGTATAATATTTCTGTTGTATTGCTGATAAAATGGTTAGATAAAATCTCTTTGATTAACTGCATGGTTCTGATGTTTCAGAAAGAAGTAGCGGAAAGGATTTTGGCAAAACCTGGTAGTAAGATATATGGTATAGTTTCGGTTCTAGTCCAATATATGTGTGATGTAGATCATTGCTTTGATATATCACCTAATGTGTTTTATCCACCACCTAAAGTAACATCCGCGGTAGTTCGTATCAAACCTAAAGAAATAACTGATGAAAGAATACGTGTTTACCAGAAGATTAAAGAGCTATGCAATAAGGTTTTTAATCAGAGAAGAAAAATGTTGCGCAATACTTTGAAGGATTTTTTTGAATTTCCAGAAGACGCTTTACAACAAATAGGTTTGCATGGGCAAATGCGTCCAGAAGAATTAACAGTGGAAAATTTTGAAGGTCTTGCAAAGCAGTTAATGTAAACTTTTTTAATATTAAGTTTGCATAAAAAATTTTTCTATGTTACACAAAAAAGTAGGGTTGGGTTTCTTACAATGAATTCTCTTATTAATTAATGTTGCATATTAAAAGATTACTTGTAATTGCTATTTGCTTGCTAAATGTTTCTTGTGGGCTTAGTTACCATAAGGTTGATAGCTTCCCAGAATATGTTGATCATAATAATTCTCAAGAAATTAGAGTGGCATTGGTTTTAAGTGGTGCTGGTAGTAAAGCGATAGCGCATGCTGGTGTTATCAGCGCTCTGGAAAAACATAATATCCCTATAGACCTAATAGTTGGTTCTAGTGCCGGGAGTTTGGTAGGGCTATTTTACGCAGATTCAAAAGATATACAGAAGGTAAAAAACTTATTTCTCAACACAACCAGAACAACTTTATTAGAACATTCAGCTACGTATGCTTTTGTTAGTTCTGTAGTATTTAATACTGCTGAGAAGTTAAATAAGTTTGAGAAATTTCTTGAATCAAATATCAAAGCAAAGAATTTCGAAGATTTACAAATACCTTTAGCAGTTACAGGAACTAACATAATGAGTGGGCATAGGGTATTATACAATTCTGGGCCTGTTATACCAGCTGTTTTGAGCTCTTCTTCTATACCCGGTATTTTTGAACCTGTGAAGATTTCTGGTAATATAGTGGTCGATGGTGCTGTTGCATCCCCTGTACCAGTAATGCAAGCTAGGATGTTTAATCCACGTACAATAATAGCAGTTAATGCTACTTCGGGATCAGATTCTAGGGATATTATTGCATCAGCAGATTTGCTATATAGAGCTTATGCAATTTCTTATTTTGAGCTTGCTAAGTTAGAAACATCATTGGCAGATATAGCAATTATTCCAGAGTTAGATAAATATGATTGGTTAGAAGATTTTACACCGGAAGTAAAAGAAGATATATTTCAGGCTGGCTTTGATGCAACTGAAAAAATAATACATGACATCAAGCTGAAGGTATACAAGCAATGAGTAACTATATTATAAATGGGTAATATTATGAGTAAATTAGAAGAGAGTGCTATTAAATCAGGTTTATCAACTGATATTGATATAATAGTATTGGATAAAACTGAATCTACTAATGATTATTTTATAGATATAGGTTCATCTGCTGCACCTAGTATTTGTTTGGCAGAGCAGCAATTAAAAGGTAAAGGTAGATCTGGCAGAAGTTGGTATTCTCCGTATGGTTCTAATATTTACTTATCTTTATTTTATAAATTTTCTAATACACCGTATAAAATTTCTAGTTTAAGCTTGGTAATTGGTTTAGCAGTAAGAGAGGCTATAAGTAGGATCTGCGGTAATGACGATGATTTGTGCGTGAAATGGCCTAATGATATTTTCTATAAAGATAAGAAGCTAGCAGGTATTTTGGTGGAATCTAAAACCTTAGGAGATGAGGTTTATGTGACTGCTGGTATTGGTATCAACGTTAATTTAGATGAGGATACAAATCAGATTGATAATGCTTGGACTTCTATAAAGAAAATGACAGGTCATGAACATGATAGAAATATTTTAGTAATAGAAGTGGTGAATAATATCTTATCTTACTACAAAGAATTTGAGGTAAAAGGCTTTGGTGCGTTTATGAGTAAGTGGTTAGAAAAAGATTTGCTTCAAGGAAAGGAGATTATTTTAAGTCAAGTATCAAAAGAAATAGAAGGTAAGTGCGAAGGTGTTGATGATATAGGAAATCTGTTGATCCGTATGAAAGATGGATCATTGCAGAAATTTAATTATGGAGATACTACCATATTAGGTTTCAAGACTTAGTCAGAGGATACGCAATCACGTATATTTTCAGCATTCTTTCTCATCATAAAGAAATATACTTCTTCTGGTTTTAGGTTGAACCCAAATGTTCCGCCTTCAATGTCTAAGTAGTTTATATTAGTTCCTGTATTCTTTGCTACTTTTCTAAGAAGTGTGTCAGAAAATTGTGGTTCTGCAAATATGCATTTTATTTTATACTTCTCAATATTATTCTTTAGTTTCTTCATGGTTTTAGGTCCGTATATGAAGTTATTCCCTGATACTGCACCGGCATTCTTTAGATTGTATTTTTTTTCTAGATATTGATAGGCATCATGAAAAACTATAAAAGGTTTTTTATTAGCTGTTTTATTAAGGATATTCTGCATCTCTTTATTAAGTGCAGATAATCTCTTATTTGTTTTATTTGCATTCTCATAATACTCAGATGAATTTTTTCTATCTAGTTTTGCAAGCTCTGATGAAATCCTTTTTACAATTACTTGTGCATTTATAATATCTGTCCATATATGCATATCTAAATTTAGTCCGTGATGATGATCGTGTGAATGGTCATGGTCATGATGATGCTCTTCAAGATTCAATACTTTTATGTTTCTTGCAGGTAAAGTAATGAGGTTCTTTGTTTTACCTAGTCTTATTACTTTTGACTTTAATGTATTTCTAGATAAATATTTTGATAAAAATACTTCAAAACTATCATCAATAATTATAATCAAATCAGCTTCTCTAAGTTTGTTTATATCAGAGGGCCTGAGTTGATAGTTATGTGGTGATGCATTGGGCGGTACAAGTAAATCTACCGTATCTAGATCGCCAGTAATATTTTTTGTTAAACTATATATAGGATTAATACTCACCAGAATTTTTAGTTTTTCTGCATAAGCATTCGTGGAGATAGTCCAAATCAATATCGATAATAGGGTGAAAATTTTTTTCATATCAGTCTTCGTGATTGAAGTTATTTGGAGTGATTTCCAAGTAGCTTTTACCTTCTAGATCCTGATAGACATCTTTGTTAATATTGCTTCCGGTAATGATAACTAACACTGATTTTTTCTTTTTTTGATTTTCTAGCCATCTATATGCAGATGCCATAGACAATGCACTTGTTGGTTCGCATTCAGATTTCGTGATTTCACGTAACCATAATGTCCAATATTCTATTTCTCTTTCTGTAATTTCGTATATGCCATTTAGGCGCTTCACATACTCAAAAATTCTTTTACTAATCTCAATAGTTTTTGCTCCATCAGCTATTGTCTCTGGTGATTCTTTTAGGGAATATATTTTATTTGTTTTGTAAGAAATAGATGCATCATTAGAATTCTTTGGTTCACCTGCATATAATTCTGTATTTGGAGTTTTTGATTCTGATACTATGACAGTTCCAGATGATATGCTTCCACCACCAATAGGAAAGAATACGGCATCTAAGTGTTGAGCTTTAAGTTCGTAAAGAGATTCAAGATATACTGTGCCAGATCCAGCTATCATATCATTGTTGTCTGAAGGGGCCAAAAGTATTGTGCCTTTTTCTTTTGCATCTGATTTAGCTTTTTTTTCTGCTTCTAATCTTGTGTCAGTTAAGACAATATTAGCTCCATATTTTGCAACTAATTCTTTTTTAATTTTTGAAGTAAATTTTGTTAGGTAGGCTGTGATTCTAATATTAAGAAATTTTTCTGCCGCCCACGCGAGTGCAACTGCATGATTACCTGTGCCATAAGTTACAATGTTTTTAGGAGGGTTATTTTGTAAACCTAAAATAGTGTATAAAGCACCTCTAAATTTGAAAGATCCTGTTTTTTGTAGGTTTTCCATTTTAAAATATATATCATGTCCCATCATTCTATTGAATTTGGGAAATGTTTTTACGGAAGTGTTGCTTAGGTGAGGTTTTAGAGCTAATTGCGCTCTTTCAATATCTTGCAAAGAAATAGGTGTGGTAAGGTCAGTAGGTTTCTGCGTATTCATAAATATCTACTAATATGAGTATAAAAGAATATTCAAAAATATTTGATTTACAATATATAAATGCTGTTTTTTCTTTTAACTATTTAGCTTTATCGGGAAACTCTATGTTTTTTTACTTTATATAATGAAGTATGTTGTCGTTTCTTTTGTTTCTCAATATTAAGAGATGCAAACTGAGAATTCATCAGATTAAGCATTTTTAAGTCACGCGATTGATAACTTTTGCCACCCATGATTACTCCTATCAAGTTGTGTCCGTCACGTGTAGCTGAAGTTATGATGTTCCATCCTGCTTTTGAAGTGTAACCAGTTTTGAGTCCTTGCGCGCCTTTAAGGTTTTTTATGACGTAATTATGGCTTTTTATAAGGTTATTTTTATAGAAAAAGCTTTCATGCATAAATAATGGATAGAAAGTTGGGAAATCTCTTTTGATTGCTATAGCTAGCTTTGCCATGTCATAAGTTGTAGTTTTTTGTTTAGGATGATGCCAACCGGAAGCATTTGTAAAGTGTGTATTATTCATTCCTAATTGTTTTGCGCGAATGTTCATTATCTTTGCAAATTTCTCTTGGCTTCCAGCAAGAGCTTCTGCAATAACAACAGAAGAATCATTAGCAGACTTAATAATAAGGCTCATGATAGCTTCTTTCATTGTAATCGTTCCTCCTGCTCTCAATCCCAGTGCTGATCTAGGCATTCTTGCTGCTTTTCTTGATACACGCAGTTGGGTATCAAATGATACTTTGTTTTTTGATATAGCTTCAAATGCTAAGTATATGGTCATCAGTTTCGTAAGTGATGCTGGGTACAGATCG
>JAHZKS010000114.1 GCA_022600235.1 Alphaproteobacteria bacterium
GTATACCTGTAACTTTTGATATGATTGTTGCTATATCTGCTTCTCTTACAACATTTTTAAATGCTTGGCTCGTTTTTTTCGATTCACTTTCTTCTAGCTTTTTGTTTAGAGTTGGAATTGTTTCATATGTAATTTTTGATGCTTCAGCTAAGTTTCCTTTTCTTTGAGCTACTTCTAGATCATGTCTTGCTTTGTCTAACTGTTCTTTTATCTTTCTAGCATCTTCCAGCGTTTCCTTCTCCTTCCTCCATTTTGCAGTAAGCTCTGTTGATCTTTCTTCAAGATCAGCAAGGTTAGATTGTATTTTATTCAATTTTTCTTTTGAGGCTTTATCGTCTTCTTTTTTCAGAGCAGACTCTTCCATTTTGAGTTGCACTATTTTTCTATCTAGCTCGTCGATGTTTTCTGGTTTGCTAAATACCTCCATTCTTGCTCTACTCGCTGCTTCATCTACTAAGTCAATTGCTTTATCTGGCAAGAAACGATCTGTTATATAGCGTTTTGATAATTTCGCGGCAGCAACAATCGCACTGTCAGAGATTCTGATTCCGTGATGTAACTCGTACTTTTCTTTAATTCCTCTAAGTATAGATATGGTATCTTCTATAGATGGTTCATTTATATATACAGCCTGGAATCTTCGTGCTAAGGCAGCATCTTTTTCTATATGTTGTCTATATTCATCAAGCGTTGTTGCTCCAACGCAGTGTAGCTCTCCTCTTGCTAGCGCTGGTTTTAATAGATTCGATGCATCCATACCTCCTTCGGCTTTACCAGCTCCAACTAACATATGAAGTTCATCAATAAATAATATAATATCTTCATCTGAATTCTCTATTTCAGATAATACAGATTTGAGGCGTTCTTCAAATTCTCCTCTGAATTTTGCTCCCGCAACTAATGCTCCCAAATCAAGTGCGATAACTCTTGAGTCTCTAAGATTTTCTGGTACGTCTCCATTTGCTATTCTTACAGCTAAGCCTTCTGCTATTGCTGTTTTACCAACACCAGGCTCTCCTATAAGTACAGGGTTGTTCTTTATTCTTCTGGAGAGTACTTGTACAGTCCTTCTAATCTCCTCATCTCTACCAATAACTGGATCAATCTTTCCTTTTAAAACTAATTCAGTTACATCTTTAGCATATTTTTGTAGCGCTTGATAATGACTTTCAGCTGTGGGGCTGTCTGCTTTTTTCCCCTTCCTAATATTTTTTATGATATCTGCAACTTTTTTATCTGTTATTCCATGTTTTTTTAATACAGAAGTGTGGTTAGTCAGGGCTTGAAGAATTCTGTCAACAGTGACAAATTGGTCATTATTGGATTTTGATATTTTGGCTGCTTCTTCTAGGAGTTTTGCAGCTTCAGTAGACAAATATGTTTGTCCTGCTCCACTGCCACTTATTACTGGTATCTTAGTAATATTTTTATTTAGATCAGAAAATAACGCAGTAATATCTGCACCACAAGTAGATATTATCTCTGTTGCTATACTATTGCTATCTTCTAATATTTCTTTTAAGATATGCTCTGGCATTAGTTTTTGATGACCAGAAGCAGTAGCAAAAGATAATGCTGCCTGTATAATATTTCTAGATTTTTCTGTAAATTTTTCTAAATCCATTTTTCTAAGATTAGTTCATTCTGTTACATAAAAGATGTGAATAAAAAATGTTTTTTTCAAGAGGTAGAGAAAAATTTTATTTGAGCTTGCTAAGGTTTTTTATTAGGGATAAAATTTCAACCCATGGTTAATCCATATTTTGACAATTTTAATTTTCAGAGAGGAAAAGTTTATGTCCGATGAAACAACAACAGAAGAAGTAGCAGCAGAAGCAGCTCCAGCAGCAGAAGCTCCAGCAGCAGAAGAAGCTCCAGCAGAAGAAGCTCCAGCAGCAGAAGCTCCAGCGGAAGAAGAAGCTACAGCGGAAGAAGCTCCAGCAGAAGAAGCTCCAGCAGAAGAAGCTCCAGCAGCAGAAGCTCCAGCGGAAGAAGAAGCTACAGCGGAAGAAGCTCCAGCAGAAGAAGAAGCTCCAGCAGAAGAAGAAGCTCCAGCAGAAGAAGAAGCTCCAGCAGAGCCTCCTGTTCCAACTTTAGAAGAGGTACTTGCTTCTTTAGAAGGTGCAGATGAAAAATTTGCAGAAGTGCTTAGTGCTGAAAAAGCTGAAGCAGAAAGATTGTCTGTTGAAGGTGATTTAGCTATTAATGCTACACATGAACAGAGAGTTGCAGCTCATGCTCAGAAAGCAGCAGATATGCTTGCGGCTTACGAAGCAAAGGTTACTGCACACAATGCTAAGATGGATGGCATTAATGCTGAACATTCTGTGGCAAGAGAAGCTAATGTAGATCATTGGCAAGATCATTTTGATCATGTAAAATCTGAATTTAAAGCTGATTTTGAAGAATGGGCTAGAGACTCAAAAAATGGTTTTGATGCTGTAATGGCAAGATGGCAGACAGAAGGTGTTGCTGATGATCATGCAGAAGAAGCAGTAGAAGTTGTACCTGCAGATGTTCCTGAAACAGAAACTACTGGTGACACATCAGAAGAAGCTCCAGTAGCTTAATTTTCTTTATATGGTTTATGCCTGTGGCTTCCTGCTGTGGGCATACCCATAATTCCTCTAAACTCTTTATATATAAGAAATTTGACATTTGAATGGATCTTTGTATGGCTCAGGATTGTTAACATTATTTAACAAAAGGGTATTGGTATGACATCAATTACTAGAAATGATCAAAAAGGTGAAGTAAAGCCAAAGGAACTTTTTATTTATGACCCTATGCAACCAGCTTATATGGATTCTTTGTTAGAAAGCCTTAGAAATAGTGAGCGTTATAATTCTTGTGGAAAATTCTTTTCTGATACTCTTTCTAAGGATTTTATTCGTGCAACTATGCTTGATGACGTTGATAAGAGGATTGTTTATATAATATCAGATACTGGGGAGAATATCATCACGATGCCGAGTGATAAAGAAATCAGGCAATCAGAAGAGTATATTAGATCTTTTGATATGAGTGTTTTACGTATAGATAATGCATTAAATATTTTAGAAGATGAGTATAGCAGCTGGTCAGGTTTTTTTGGTTGTTATACTGAAGATGATATAACAGAATCTCACCTAACGGGAAATAAGGTTGTGCATCAAGAATTGTAAGCTATAGACTCTCTTCTTTTAGTTCTTTATCTACAACGCTTGTCACACAAGAATCAGACCATACGTTGATAGCTGTTTCAAACATATCTAGTATTGTGTAAAAAGGCAGTATTATACCCATCATGTAAGTAGAGACTCCCATACTTGCTAAATATGCTGATGCCATGAAGAAGCATCCCATAGGTACTCCTGCGTTTCCAATAGCTGCAATTACTGCAAGAAAAATCCAGCTTATATAATCCATTTCTGTGAAAATAATACCATTGCTCTGAGATACAAATAATACAGTAATATATATAAACCCAGCACAAGCATTCATATTTATTGTAGTGCATAATGGTACAATAATAGATGACGTTTTAGAATTAATGTTTAGATTCTTATTTATACAATGTATTGTGGTAGGCATTGTTGCACTAGACGATTTTGAGAAGAATGCTGTAACAAGTGCAGGTATCATTCCTTTAAATGTTTTTACAGCAGAGATTCCTTTCATCTTCAAGAATAGAGGTAATATGACAACTGTTTGCAAGAAGTTTGCTAGCATTATAGCTGCTATGTAATAAACTAAGCTATCAACTTTAAATCCAGACTGTATGTCTTTTACAAATTCAACAGCAAAAGCCCACATTACAAAGGGCATTAATCTTAAAACAAAAGTAGCAATCTTCATGAATAATTCAAAAAAAGTACTAAATGTATTGTGTATTTGTTCTTTATATTTTTTTTCTAAGAATAGTGCTGTTATACCTATTAATAATGCTGCAAACACTACAGCCATTATATTGTTATCAGAAAATATTTTTACAATATTCGCAGGAATAATATTTATTAGATAGCTTGCGATATTAGATACTTGCAATGTGTGGTTTGATTCTTCAGCATCAATCATGCTAATCTTATTAGATAATAAAAATTTATATACAAGCATTGCTATAAAGGCTGCAATTAAGGTAGTTAAAATTGTATATTTTAAGGTTTTACCTAATATTATTTTTAGTGAATCTTTTGTTTCAAGTTTTGTTATAGCAGATGTAAGAGATAAGAATATTATGGGTAAGCTTATAAATTGAAGTAAATTTACAAAAGCTTTTATAAAAAAACCAGATACATGGTAAATATTATCATTGTTATAATATCCAAGTAAAACACCGAATAATAGCGATATTAATATTGAAATATTATATTTTTTACTGAAGTGATTATGCATTTTCCTGTATATCTATAGCAATGTAGTATACCAATAGCTTTGTGATATAGTCAATCTATACTTCTTTAAGGACAAATCTTATAGACAATGAATCAAAATATTTTATATTCTATAGTGTGTAAATTATTTTTCGTATAGGTTATGGGAAACAATCATAAAGTCGGTCATAAATACCATTTAGTAGATCCTAGTCCGCTGCCGTTAATTACTTCTGCATCACTATTTATACTGGCTATTGGGGCGGTGTTATTTATGCATGAATATAAGTTAGGTACCCCAACATTGATGCTTGGTTTAGCAGGAGTTCTTTACTCTATGTTTGCTTGGTGGAAAGATGTAATAAAAGAAGGTAGAGAGGATAAGGCACATACTAGTGTTGTTAGGCAAGGTCTGAGTCTTGGCATGCTTCTCTTTATTATATCAGAGGTGATGTTTTTCTTTGCTTTTTTCTGGTCTTTCTTTGATGCAAGTATTTTTCCTGCGGATATCTTAGATGGTGGCGTATGGCCAGAAAAAAAAGGTGTATGGCCTCCAGAAGGTATTAAAACTTTAGACCCATGGAATATACCATTTCTTAATACATTAATATTACTTCTATCAGGAACAACAGTAACTTGGGCTCATTATTCCTTAATAGAAAATAAGCAAAAAGATTTAGTAAAAGCGCTGACTATCACTGTGGCTCTAGGCGCAATTTTTACAACTCTCCAAGTATACGAATATTATCATGCTGAATTCCAGTGGAAAGATGGTGTGTTTGCTTCAAACTTTTATATGGCGACAGGTTTTCATGGCTTCCATGTTTTAGTTGGAACTATCTTTTTGTTCATCTGTTTGCTTCGTGCCAGAGCTGGACATTTTCAGAAAGGATATGGTCATTTAGGTTTTGAATTTGCTGCTTGGTATTGGCATTTTGTAGATGTAGTGTGGTTATTCCTTTTTGTATTTGTGTATGTTTGGGGGAAATAACCTCCTATGAAAAAGAATATTGCGTTTGTAATTTTATTTTCTTTGCTTTTATGTCTAGGTTTTTGGCAAATACATAGGCTAGATTATAAGAATTATTTGATTAAAAATATTGAAGTAAATTCTAAGTTACCTCCTGTTAAAATTAATCTATCTGATTTTAGTAGTAATATTTATAAAAATATTAGCATCAAAGGCAGTCTAAATAACTTAAATACTATATTTTACTATAGGCTAAAAAATAATATTCCTGGATATGAAGTTATTACTCCTTTGCTGTTAGCAGACAATAGTGTGTTGCTCGTGAGTAGGGGGTGGTTAAAAGATAAAGTTGATATGAGTGGAAATGGGAATGTGCAAGTTCAAGGATATTTAATAGAAAAATACAGGAGCAGTATTGGTTCGCCAAAAAATAATATAAAAGACAATATATGGTTTGATTTAAATGCAGCAGAGTTAGAATTAGCCATCGCATCTGAGAAAATCTTACCTTTTATTTTGTTGCTAAAATCTCCTGAAAAATTTGCTGTAGGAGACCAAGATATAGGTTTTGACATACACAATTTACCTAATAATCATTTAGGTTATGCAATGACTTGGTTTGCATTAGCAGTAGTGTTGCTAGTAATATTTGTAATAGACTATAGAAATAGAGGGAAAAAATGAATTCTTATAAAAGGGTAGAAGACTTATATGCTAAAGTTAGTAGTTTAGGAAGCATATCGGGCATACTTAATTGGGATGAATCTACGTTCATGCCTAAAGGGTCAATGAAATTAGATCTGAGGACATGGTGGTACTTGGTGAGTTGTCTGATAAGATTATAAAATCAAATCGCCTCGGAGATTTACTAAATGCAGTAGATGAAAAGAAGTGCGATAGTTGGCAGAAAGCTAATATAAAGCTAATAAAAAGAAAAAGAGAGCGTGCTTTAGCTGTAGATACTGAGTTAGCTAAGAATCTTACAAAGGCTTCAATGGAGTGTAATGCTAAATGGGTAGAGGCACGAAAAGCAAATGATTTTAAGAGTTTGCAGCCTTATCTAGAAAATGTGGTTAATATTACTACAGATATTGCTAATGGTTTATCTAAAAATTTTAAATGTAGTTCTTATGATGCTCTACTAGATTCATATGATCCTGGTAGAAAAACAGAAGATGTAGAAAAAATAGCAAAAGAGCTCAGAAATTTTTTGCCAAGTTTCATTCAAGAAGTTGTGGAGAAGCAAAAATCTTGGAAAGTAGATATTTTTGATAAGGATATATTCTCAGCAGAAAAACAGAAAGAGCTTGGTTTGCATTGTATGAAAAGTGTGGGTTTTGATTTTTCCAGAGGTAGATTAGATACGTCTGTACATCCATTTTGTGGAGGGGGGAATCAAGATATAAGAATTACAACTCGATATAATGAGAAAGAGTTTTTATCGTCACTAATGGGTATTATGCATGAGACAGGTCATGGTTTATACCAACAGAATCTGCCTATGAAATATTATAATCAGAAGGTAGGTGACAATCTTGGTATGTCTATACATGAGAGTCAGTCTTTGTTTCTAGAAATACAGATTTCTAGAACTAAAGAATTTATGGAATTTATTTTTCCCAAGGCAAAAAAAATATTTGGTTTTAAAGATAAGAATTATTCGGCAGAAAATTTCTATAAGGTAGCAAATAAAGTAACACCATCTTTAATACGTGTAGATTCAGATGAGGTTACTTATCCTTTACATGTGATTTTAAGGTTCGAATTAGAACAGGCTATTATAAAAGGTGATCTGAAAATAAAAGATCTGCCAGGTGTGTGGAATGAAAAAATGAAGCAATATTTAGGTCTAAC
>JAHZKS010000115.1 GCA_022600235.1 Alphaproteobacteria bacterium
GCTTCTTCTTGAGAACCTCCCTTATCAGAATGTTTTTTAAGTAATAGTTCTTTTAACTTACTATCTGATAATTGAGCGTATTGATTGTTCTCTGGTTTATTATTACCGGATGTAGAATTTTGCAAATTTGAACCTAACTGAACCTCAGTCCCAGATCCTGTTTCAATCTCACTACCACTTCTTGTAGCAATCTCACTACCACTTCTTGTAGCAATCTCACCACCACTTCTTGTGGCAGATGAAGTCGTTCCACGATCTGAGGGCATAACGTCAAACCATCCACTCTGAGGCTCTGCTGAGTTTTGAGAAATCTGTTTAGCGTTTGAACCAAAACCACCTCGTCTATTTTCAGCACCTTTCTCACGCTCTTCTAATCTTTTCTTTATTCTATCTGCTTTCTCACGCTCATCTTGTGCAGATTTTGCTATATCCTTCCAGTCTCTACCCACTCTTTGGGAGGCTTCCCATCTTATTTTATTCTCAGCATCTCTTTCAGCTTGTTGGCGTTTTGCTTCTCTCTTTTCTCTCTCTACTTTCTGAACTTCTGCTGCATCTCCAACATCTTTCCAAAACTCCCACTCTTTCTTTTTCTGCTCATCTTTTTCAGCTTGCTTAGGTTGTTCTGCTTCTTGTTTTGAACCTAACTGAACCTCACTACCACTTCTTGTAGCAATCTCACTACCCGTTTCCTGAGATCTATCTTCTCTGCTATTTTGAACAATGGACCCATTAATTTCAGACATTACTTGCGCAGCCTGATGCGCCTCTTTAGTATATTCATTGGATCTTTTAGATACCCTAAAATCACGAGACAGTGTCGATAATTCATGGTCTGTAAATGAATCTTTTAATTTACCTTCAGTCACTGGTGAACTTTTACCACCTGCAAATATCTGAGTTTTTTCATTTAATTTAAAAGTACTGTCAAAAGATAGCTTGTTTGTATTGAGAGACGTACCATAATGTCCTTCAAGTTGTTCATAAGAAGTACTATTTAGCCCCACAGCATGCTTCAATTTCATACTTAGGTTACCGCTGTTAGCGCTTTTTTTCTCACCTACTAAGTCTTTATGCACTTTTACTAAAGTGTCTGTTATTCGCAATACATCCTCCTGATGATTACCATTCCACAATGTCTTTACCTGAAAAATATAATGATCATCTGTTTCGTAAGCATTCACTATATGTTTATGATTATTCCCAGTGCTCTCAATTTTAGGAAGAATGGTACCAGTCAAGTGATCTTGTAACTCTTGACCCATTTGCTCAACCGCAATATGTGCTGCTGCCTGATCTTCTTCAATTTCAGCTGGATTAATTGCGAAAGAAATATGCGCATATAACACCAATACTATAGATATAAGAAGTTTAGTTAAATAGTTATACATAATATTTCTCGTTATTTTTTAATAAAAACATATGTTTTACAACAAACAATACTTAAATTACCACTCAAAAGATTTACCAACCAAGAACTGATACCTAGCACTGTTTTTATGAGTAATGCCACCAACTGTTACATGTCTAGTTGAAGGCAGAGCAACTTCAAACTCACCTTTAAAGTCATTTAGCATAAATATTCTAAACCCTGCACCAGCAGAACTTAAAGTCTTTTTGCTTGTAGTCTCTGATGTTTTAGAGAATTTAGCGATATCATAGAAACCAAAGAACTGAATATTATTTATATTTTTGTTATTCACTTCGTGATTATATCTTAATTCTATATCACCATTTATACCTCTTGAGGAATTAATCAAACCAGACTTATAACCCCTTCCTATTGTGTTACCACCAACAAAGAACTGCTGCTCTAATGGAAGATCATCATTAGAATGGTGCCATATAACCTGAGTAAATAAACTAAAGTTTCTTGGCAATGCCTGGTCTCTATAATAATCTAACGTCAAGTAGTTGAAATTCTTATCGAAGTTTGTCACAGCAGAACTAATTCTGGTTAAACTACTATTTAAACTACTATAAAAGAAAGGATGCACCCAATTTTCTCCTCCCAAGAAGTCATTATGCTTAACTCTAGCACCCAAGAAAGCCATAGTGTAGTCATAATCAGTAGAAAGTTGAGTATTTGTATATTCCTTCACTTTTCTGTAATCAACACCTCCGTCAAGCCTTACACTATTAGTGTTATCTAATACTAAATAGTGAGAAAGCTGCCCTCTTAAAGTTTTACTGGTATCATCTTTTGCAGATAATTTCTGCGCCCTAAAATCATTATCATAAGAATAAGAACCAGTTATACTTGCAGAAGTACCATATGAGTTCAAACGCTTTAGATAACCAAGTGTTGTAACCATCATTCTTGCAGGTCTATTTGAAGTACCAACCCCTAACAATAGATTGTCATTACTTTTTGTTGGGTTGTGAATGTGAGAATAAGCAGAGAATTGGTACCTACCAAGCCTTTCAGAACCATGATCTGTAATATCGATATCCAGATCCCCTCTTTTTTTAACTATTTCTAACACAAGGTCAGCCATTTCATTGCCCTCAGTAGCGCCAGAGGTAATAGGTCTAAGCTCATACTCAGCTTTATAACCAGGAATTTTGTTAATCAACAACAAATTCCTTTGTACTTCTTTAGTTTTTGCTGGATTAGATTCTAAGATTCTTTTTATGTAAGCATCAACGAGTTTATTCTTTACAACTTCATCTTCATAATTCTTGTCTACTAGCAATTCAACATCACGTATCTTTCCTTCTGTAACCTTAAAATGCATAGTTCCATAATGCATCCCATCAAACTCAACACGCGGCAGCAAGAAACCACATTCTTTATAATGACCTTTCAGCTTATTTAGTATTTCTGTTGCTTCTTTATCATCTATTTTTTTTCCTATATAAGGCTTAAAAATAAAATCAAACTTTGATTGCTTCACAGATGATCCTTTTATGGATACACCTTTTAAAACAGCAGCTTGAATTGATACAGCCTCTTTTGGCTGCTCCTTTACTTGCTTAGGGTCTATTGCTTCTAAAGTTTCAGGCTTTTCACCATAAAGAAGCTTTTGCCTCAAATGCTTGTTTCTTGGAATCGGATCTCTAAAGAACTGAGATTCTTCACCCGCAACTGCAAAACCAGATGCAAAACTAAATAACAAAGGAAAGATGAATAATTTTCTCATGAAAACAAATAATAAAATTCATATACTATATGATGTTATCACCCGCCTATTCGCTTCCCTAAGAAATATATACTTTTATATGTTTTTTTACAAAAGAAGCTAATGATTATGATGCAAAAAAGCACTATGAAGTTAATCTAAGTATGTTAGCCCCACATCTTCCAAATTTCTCCTCTATTTTTTCGTAACCCCGATCTAGGTGATATACTCTATTAATTATAGTTTCACCTTTAGCTGCTAAACCTGCCAGTATTAAAGACACAGAAGCCCTAAGATCTGTCGCCATTACTTCAGCCCCATAGAAATTATTCACACCAGAAATATATGCCACACCTCCTTTCGTCTCAATCTGCGCTCCCATACGGCTAAGCTCTGGAACATGCATATATCTATTCTCAAAAATATTCTCCGTAATAGATGACTTGCCCTCACTCACAGAAAGCAAAGTCATGAATTGCGCTTGTAAGTCAGTAGGGAACCCTGGATACGCACCAGTAATAATGTCAGTGCTTTTTCTACTACCATTAGATGCAACAATAATTTTATTGTCATTAATTTTAGTAATTCTAGCACCAATATCAGAAAGTTTTGCAGATATATTTGCGAAAAGATTATAATCTATATTTTCTAAAGTGATTTCACCACCTGTAATCATTGCTGCTGCAGCATAGGTACCAGCTTCTATCCTATCAAAAATTACTTTATATTGAGTGCCATGCAGCTCTGATACTCCTTCAATTTCTAATGTACCTCTATCTATACCAGATATCTTAGCCCCCATCGCATTTAGCATTCTAGCAAGATCTCCGATTTCTGGCTCCATAGCAGCATTCTTAATAACTGTCTTACCAGACGCTAACACAGCGGCCATCAATGCATTTTCTGTAGCACCTACTGAAATATTCTCGAAGTGAATTTCAGCGCCCTTCAAACCATTTTTTGCAGTTGCTTCTATATATCCCTCATACAAATCTACTTTTGCACCTAACGCTTCCATAGCCTTGATATGAAGGTTTACTGGTCTAGTACCTATAGCACACCCCCCAGGCATTGACACTCTAGCAAATCCGAAGCGAGCAAGCAAAGGACCCAAAACCAAAATAGACGCCCGCATTTTCTTAACTATCTCATAAGGGGCTTCAAAATTATCAATTTTCTCAGCGTTTAAGAAAACTTTATGATTTATACTTTCACTCGATTCCATTCCACAAATGCTTAACTTCACACCGTGGTTAATCAGCAAGTGTGACATTGTAACTATATCTGAAAGTTGAGGAACGTTTTTTAGTTCTAAAGTATCTTTTGTCAATAAAGCAGCTGCCATTAAAGGCAATGCAGAATTTTTAGCACCACTAATCTTAATTGTACCATGTAAAGGCTGGCCACCTTGTATAATTATTTTATCCATTTTGTTTGAAATGCTTACAGCTTACGCGCAAGTAAGCATAGCCTGTAATTAAAGTTAAGCAAGCAGCAATCCATAACGCAATTCTTCCAAACTCATCAGCGAAGGCAACTCCTGCACCTTTATCTCCAAGAAGCAAAATAAAAATTGCAACCATCTGCACAAATGTTTTTACCTTTGAGAGTTCACTAACAGGAACACTAACACTAAGCTCTGATAAAAATTCTCTAAGGCCAGAAACAAGAATTTCACGACCTATTATCGCAATTGCTGGGAATAAATCTGCTCTATCATAATGCACAAGAACCACTATAACAGTCCCTACAAGAAGTTTATCTGCTATAGGGTCAAGAAAACGACCCAGCTTAGATTGTATAGAAAAGCTTCTTGCTATATAACCGTCTAGAAAATCAGTGATGCATGCATATAAAAACAATGCCGCCGCTAGTCTATGACTAAATACACTGTTTTCAAATAGCATTGCAAACACTACAAATGGGATTACTACTATACGAGAAATAGTTAAAAGGTTAGGAAGGTTCTTCAGCATTAATCTATATATTTTATTGCAATTGGACTATTATAAATGCTTCTGAAAATATTTATATATTTTTTCAGCATTTTTTCTATTCACCATATCAACTCTCATAATATCCTCTACAGATGCTTGTTTCAACTTATCAAGAGACCCAAAATAATTTATCAAATTCCTTCTGCGTTTAGGCCCCACCCCTTCTATATCTTCAAGACTGGATTTGATTGTCTTTTTTTCTAATGACTTACGTTGAAATGTAATTGCAAACCTATGTGCCTCATCCCTGAGAACCTGAAGATATTGTTTTGTTTTATCATATTTATCTAAAAACAAACTATTTCCATCGCTAAAATGTATGACCTCTTCTCCAGAATTACGATTTGGCCCCTTTGACATACCCACTATAGCAATCTCATCTAGGCCTAAATCCGAACAAGTTTTTTTTGCAACAGACACCTGCCCTACTCCTCCATCAATAATAATTAAGTCAGGAATGTTAGATGTATTTTTAAATCTCCTTGAAAGCATTTCTCTAAACATTTCATAATCATCAGGCTTGTGATTCAATGTTCGCATTTTATATTTTTTGTATTCTGATTTATTAAAACCTCTTTTATCACACACAACCATAACACCAACAGCTTGATCACCTCCGAAATGACTATTATCGTAAATCTCTATTCTATTTATAGGCTGTGTGATTTTGAAAAGCTTCGCTATCTCTTTAAAATGTTTTTCGTGTTTTTTATTATAGTGATATCTTTTTCTAAAAGTATCTTTAACATTATTTTCAGCAAACTTAATTAAATCGCTTCTTATACCA
>JAHZKS010000116.1 GCA_022600235.1 Alphaproteobacteria bacterium
AACCTTTTCTTTCGGTTTCTCCGCTCTATCTTAACTTATCAGATTAATAGAATTTCTTAGGTTTTTTTAGAAAATCCTCTTTCTTTAATACCCATATTTCTTCTGCTGTATAACCACCATGGTAAGGTTCTTTTGCTGTTCTTGTTTCTTGAAACACAAAGTTTTGTTTTTTCTTTGATTTTTCTTGAGGCAACATTCTCTAGTGCGTTGCATGCTCTGATTTCTTTAGCGTCTGTATTATTGAAAATAAATTTTGTAGCAGCAAGGCTTGCTTCATTCATGTAACCTTTGCTGTGATGTTCTCTTGATAAAGAAAATCCTCTTTCTGCATAGATGGTGTTCCTATCTTTTAAAATTGTAAATCTAATGTTTCCTATCACTTGATTTGATGATTTTAGTACTATTGCAAACATATAAACATTCTCTAAAGGTATCATATCTTTTATATGATTTAGTGTTCCTCCTTTTGGATAGGGCCATGGTACAGCTGTAGATAGCCATTTTATTATTTCCCAATCATTAAAATATCCTTCAATCTCAGTGGCATCTGATAATTCTACGGGTCGCAAAAGCAATCTTTGTGTTTTTATTGTCTGTTTCATGTTCAAATTCATGTTATATTTATTAGGTTATAAACTTTACTATTTAAAGTAAAGTAACTTATCTGAGTATTTTTTATCTTCCACAGATTAATAATATAAGCTATAATCCAGCTCTTATTTGCGCTTAAGGTTTATTATGTCTAGGAAGAAAAAGATAGTTGTTGCAATGTCTGGTGGAGTAGATAGCTCTACGGTTGCTGCTATGTTAGTGGAGCAGGGGCACGAGGTTATTGGTATAACTTTACAACTATATGATGTTAACAAGGTAGGTGTAAAGCGTGGCACATGCTGTGCTGGTATTGATATATATGATGCAAAGAAAGTCGCTAATCAGCTTAATATACCTCATTACGTATTAGATTATGAAAGTAAATTTAAGCAGGCTGTAATCGATGATTTTGCAGATACGTACCTCAAAGGTGAGACTCCAATTCCATGTGTTAAATGCAACCAAACTGTTAAGTTTTCGGACCTTTACAAAATGGCTAAGGATTTAGGTGCTGATTCGTTAGCTACAGGTCATTATGTGAAGAAAGTTATGGGAAAAAATGGTCCAGAATTACATTCTGGGTTAGATCCTAAAAAAGACCAGAGCTACTTCATGTTTGTGATAACAAAAGATCAGTTAGATTACCTTGAATTTCCACTCGGTGGTTATTCGAAGGAAGAGACCAGAGATTTAGCAAAGAAGTATGGTTTGGAGGTTGCTGATAAGCCGGATAGCCAGGATATATGCTTTGTTCCAGATGGAAATTATGCAAAGATAATTGAAAAATTTAGGCCAGGAGCATTAGACAAGGGAAATATAGTTGATGTAAATGGTAATGTTTTGGGGACTCATGAAGGTATAATCAATTTTACTATTGGTCAAAGAAGAGGCCTTGGTATATCTAATCCAGAGCCTTATTATGTAATTAAAATAATTCCATCTGATAATACTGTTGTTGTAGGATCTGAGGATCAACTGAAACAAAGGGATTTCTACATTAGAGATGCAAATTGGCTTATTGATGATGTTGCAATAAACAAACCTTTAGATGCGCAGGTGAAAATACGCTCAACTCATGCTCCGAAAGATGCCACAATTTCTATTGATCCAAATCTTGGTGCTTATAAAATAACTCTTGCAGACGCACAAAAATCTATTACTCCTGGTCAAGCATGTGTTATTTATGATGGATCTAAAGTGCTTGGCGGTGGTTGGATTTCTGCTTCTTAAAGAGACTTAGAAGTAAAAAATGCATTAGTTTTCATGCTTTGATTGATCACTCTACTTCTTGCAGTCATTTTCCTTATAGTGTATAAACTTATTTAACTGCAGAATTTTTATTTATTTTATGCAAGTTTTTCTTGTGTTTATTTCTATTTGAGTTCTTGTTAGCAGATAAAGTCTTGTCCAAAATTAATAAAGAGTAATCATGAGCAACGGTTTATTTAGAAAGAAGAATGTTAATTTTATTAGGGATGTTAGTGATCATACTAAGTTGAAAAAAACTCTTGGTGCATTTGATTTGTTATGTATAGGTCTTGGTGCAGTTATAGGTACAGGTGTTTTTGTTCTGACAGGTGTAAATGCAGCAGTAGCTGCAGGGCCTGCGGTCACAGTTTCATTTATAATTGCTGGTATTACGTGTATCTTTGTTGCGCTTGCTTACACAGAAGTTGCAGCAGCTTTACCATCTTCTGGTGGTTCTTATACTTATGCATATGTTGCTTTAGGTGAAATTGCTGCTTGGGTAGTTGGTTGGGCAGTAATAGTGCAGATTGGTTTCGGTTCTACAACGGTTGCATCTGGTTGGTCTGGTTACATTGTTGGTGTTCTTGCTCAGATGGATATTTTTCTGCCTGAAGTTTTGATTAAGACCCCGTTTGAAGGAGGAATTATTGACCTTCCAGCATTTTTAATTTGTGTCTTTCTGACCGCTGTTGTTTACAGGGGTACTCATGAAAGTTCTATGCTTAATATAATATTAGTTATTATAAAGCTGAGTGCAATCTTGTTGTTTATTATTATAGCTTCAGGTCACTTTGATGTTAAAAATTGGGGAAGTAATTTAAAAGAATTTATGCCATTTGGATTCAAAGGAGTTACTTTAGCTGCTGGTGCGGTTTTCTTATCCTATACAGGTTTTGATGTTGTGGCTAACGCTACAGAGGAAAGTAAAAATCCTTCAAGAGATGTTACTATCGGTTTAATAGGATCTATATTTATAAGCATGATAGTTTATGTTTCAGTTGCAGGCCTTGTGACTGGTATTGCTTATTACGCTGATTTGAATAACAAGGAGCCTTTGGCTTTTGCATTAAAAGTAAACGGTAGTAATATAACTGGTACTATTGTTGCCATAGGGGGTATCATTGGTATGACAACTGTTATACTTGTACAAATCTTTGGTTTAAGTAGAGTATTTATGGCTATGTCTAGAGATGGACTATTTCCTAAAATGTTTAATAAGATTCACCCTAAATATGCTACTCCTCATATAGGTACTCTTATAGTAGGTGTAGGTATGGGGCTTATTTCTGGGCTTGTTCCAATTAAAACAATGGGTGATTTAGCTAGTCTTGGAACTTTGTTTGTTTTAGTGATTATTACTATATCTACAGTTATGTTAAGAAGAAGTCGTCCAAATATAAAGCGTCCTTTTAGGTGTCCAGGCCTTCCTGTGATTGCTCCTTTGGCATTATTACTTTGTGGATATTTAGCGTTTAACTTACTAATGTCTATAGGTTGGATATTTGGAATATATATGTTACTAGGTCTCCTTATTTACTTCACATACTCTAGAAAAGGTGCTAATAAAATATATACAAAAAATCATTAATAAACGAGATGACAAAGCTACAAGCAGTAAAAGGAACTCAGGACTTCTTTAGTGATGAACAGAGGGTTTTTAATTATATTTTAGAATGCGCGAAAAATATTGCTAAAATTAACTCATATGAAGAGATATCCCTTCCTTTATTAGAGCATACAGACATATTTAAACGTAGCTTGGGTGAAGGCTCTGATATCGTACATAAGGAGATGTATACCTTTGAAGATAAGAAAGGTCGTAGTCTCACT
>JAHZKS010000117.1 GCA_022600235.1 Alphaproteobacteria bacterium
ATCTCTATAGTTCCTTTTACTAGCTTTGTAATTTTTCGTATTTCGTTGCTTGTTCCTAAGGAGTATATTTTTGTTAATTGCATTTTTTTTACTTTCCCATCAGAATAACCAAGAAACTGCTTTTCTACCTTATAATCAAGCCAGTCTTTGAATCTGAACCCTATTCCTTTACCTTTCACAACTCGAAAAAAATTTATCACCTCATCTAGTTGATTCTGAGTTTTAATACCACTAGCAATATTATATTTATTACGCCCATATGGTGTACGTATGTTTCTATATTCTGTCCCTGAATGAGTTTCTACAATTTCAGTATCAAAACAAGGACCTCCCGATACACCGTATGATATATCTGTAGGGAATCTATTTTCTAAAAACGGAATCATATTTTACCTGCTTATATTATTTCTTTAGCAATCACTTCTAAAAATCTCTTATTAGAAGATTCAATTACTTTAATCACTTCAAAAGATCTGCTCTTATGTTTAATACGCATTTTATTAGTAATACCTTCTCTGTACCTTATGGTGAATTCATAAAAATTTACACTTTGAATTTGCTTTGAAACAGCAACCTCATTACCTAGTTGTTTTTTATTATATAAAGGCAAAAACCTTGCCCAAATTACATATTTTGAGAACCATTCTTTCTTATAGCCTCCCATGCTGTCTGGCCTTGATTCTTGTTCTTCAATTATTATTAGTTCATTTAAATTTATTGATCCTAACATTTTCTCCCCCCTTAATTTATTTATAAGTGCCTTTTGCGATATGGCTGATATAGATTTAAGCTTGACTGAGGAATAGCATCTCCTAGGTCTCCTCTGTCATAAATAGAGGCTATATGGATTAGCATCCCCGTTTTGATTGGCGCCGGCACAAGGTTTACACTTTCATAACCAACTATATAATTAATCTCTACTTGGTTATATAAGCTCGCCAATTTTGAGATTGAGATAGTCTTTAAATAATCATAGTAATATTCATCTGAAGAAAGATTAATCTTATTATTATCTAGATCTATGATTGATATATTTTCTATTAGAAGAACTGGATAATGCATAAGACGCAAAACTTGCAGATTCTGTCCAAAATTCTTTTGTTTGAATTTTTTCTTAACAAGATGAGAACTAAGAAATTTTTCGGCATATTCTCTTGAAGCCCTTATTATGTCTCTAATAAATTTATCCTGCTCTACAAAATCAATTTTTAAGTAAGATTTTGCTTCTTCAAGAGATATTATCTCTTCAACTTTATTAGGTAAAACTTGCTTTATCTTTATAGAATTTTCCATATAAGCAACCTATATTTTGATTAAAGTAATAACTGCGCTTCCCCAAAATGCTACCATAGCACCAAGCTTGATTATCAAGCGCATCTCAAGTTTTTCTAATTCTGAATGCAGTAATTTTATGTCTAGCTTTGTGGCATATTCTTTGTCGTTAGGCTCTGAAAAATTCATATTAGGCTTGGGCTTTAGCTTTGCTAATACCATAACTTCCTCCTTTGATTGATAAATAGATTGAATTAAGAAAATTTTCTTATTAAATATTCTAGATCTTTCTTCGTAACTAATTCTGTAGTAACACTAGATTCTTTGGATAATGCTAATATCTCTAATATAGTCATGTCCCAAAAATCTTTAGGTTTTATTTTGAGCACAAAATGACAATAGCGCATAATTGAGCACCAATTATGTTGTTCATTTTTCATAGTAAAATTGTTTATTTATTATCCAGAATGAATACCAGCCAAGTGAAAAGCAGAATGCATTCCACCAGCTAATGAAGGCGCTTTTAAATGCAGTGGAGCATGGTGATGGCTATGGAACGACGGCATAGCAACCATGGGCGCATGGTGAAGTTGTGAAGATGGTAGAGGCATATGCTTGCCATGAATAGGCGCCAGAAGCACTGTGGACTCATTCATTTCTACATCGCGTCTATCTTCTAACCATCCGGATCTTGTTACATCATCATCTCTAGTAAAATGCTCATATGTTTTTGGATGAATGGAAAGTGTTTCACTTACACCATCTTCTGGCATTGCAAGATCTATTAGTTTGTTTTTCTCTTGTTTTTTATGTTTCTTACCACGCCATTCCTCCTCTTCATCATAATCGTCATATTCCTGCTCATCTTCTTTTCCTATAATTCTAGCAGTAACTCTGTTTTCTTGATCTGCCTCTTCGTCTACAGATGTTTCTTTTTCTGGATCATCAAATGATATGGCAAACCCAGATAATAAATCTAATATTTCTGGAGTGCCATCTTCAAACTTATCCGAAAAGTTTGCTTCTAAGGGAGGAAAAAGAGACCAAAATTGATTAGCGCTGCTATTTGAAGAGCTGCCACTATTTGTTGAACCAGCCTCACTACTTTCATCATCTGCATCATCATCATAGTCGTCATCTGCATCATCATAGTCGTTATCATCAAGAACTTCATCAATATCAATAGTTACCATACCATTTGCAGCTGGTGCGGCGGCGGCAGCTGATTGCGCTCTATCCTCAGAACCAAGTGCATTGTTTAATAAACTGCCAATACCTGTTGCAGCAGAGGCATAGTCTAACAACCCACCAAAACTTCGCGCTAAAACACCACGATGCCCCTCTTCTAAATTAGCATCTTGATCATTAGGCGCTGTTTCTTCTGATTCTGAAGAATTCGTAGAATTATTAGATTCACTTGAACCTAATGGGCTTATATCAACAACAGTTTGAGTTGGCTGATGCACGGTAGATGTACGTATTTCTTGTCTACCATCAGGGTGTATTACTAGAAACCCTTGAGATTGCTCTGGATGATGAACTTCTTGTAAACCTCCTGGATAAATTTCTCTTCTAAAACCACCTGAGTGAATAACCGTTAACCTACCTGGAATTTGATGGTTCATCCTTACCTCGAGGACATCATTCTGAACTATGTTTCCACTTGCATCTCCTAATCTATAATGCCCTACTCCATCTTCTAATCTAGTTGGAATAAGGGAAAAGCCCTCAAAAGGGCTCTCATCGTCTTCTGCATCTGCATTATTTGCTGCGGCTGCTGCTGCAGCAGCTGCAGCCGACAGCCGAGTTCCCCTTCTAGAAAAAAACCTTCTTGCTCTTTGAGCCATCGAAGGGCGTGGTAGGTTTATATTAGAAATCTGATTTGCAGGCCCACCTCTCTCACGCTCTTGTCGTACACGCGATCTTCTCCTTCTTCTTTCCCTTTCTTGAAGATCTGCTTGAAGAGTAGCTCTTCTTGCATTAGCTTCTGCTTCTGCACGCAACTCAGCTCCTGTATGCCCCTCACTATGACCACAAAGAACCATACATTTATCGCTTTTCTTAAGACATGGCAATCCCGTTAAACAAGCATTATCTATATGCGCGATGTATCTATAAATGATTGCAGACATCACACCTATAAAAGCTAAACCTCCTATTATAACACTAGGTGCAAGAGTTTCTGTTGAGACTTCTAAGAATTCTTTTATCAAAAAATAGCCAACAACTAAAGCTATTAAAAAAGGTAATATATATATTAAAGTTCTAAGAAGTCTATTTACAGGACTTCTATCTGCTACGTAGTTTATTACATTTTCTGGAGCAATATCACGGTCTCTAACCGCTTCTGCTGCGATACGCCATTGCATAGCAGCAGCAACAGTAGCAGGACCAATCACTCCGGCTATAATATTTCTTGCCCTATCTGGTAAAATTCTAATAATTAATGCTAAAGGAAAAAATTTTATTACATTTCCTGTCCTGTTAATCATCACTGCAAAATCTGCAAGACGATCACCAAATCTGGTTGCTAAATGCAAGTTTCTTACCAATACCTCAGCTATAGCATCTGGATCTGAAACACCTCTATTATCAAAATCATCCATAATTAATGCAACTCTTGCTCTCTCCATCAGATAGAGATAAAGTCTCATTGCCGTTCTAACCACAGCAAAAGATAATCCAGTAGCAGCAGAAATTTCAGCCATATCAAAATTAGAATAAGTTGCTCCTAAAGTAATTAAAGCAACAAATAAAGAAAGGTAGTCAATTCCTCTATCCTGCAATTGTCTTCTCAAAACTGCTTCTGCAGGTCTGCTTGGAGGAGGATATTTAGATTTTGAAGCACGCCTTAACCAGTTTTTAATAATTTCTAATAAAAACTTATTCTCTATACTAAGCCCTATCTGTCTAAAAATATCTTTTACTCTTATTAATTTATCATTAGATAAACTTGATAAATAACGAGCAAGCATATTATTTATAATGCGGTTACTAGTTAACAGCGCTACTGTAAAAGTAAGTGCACCACCACCAGCAAAAAAAACTGTTACTAACGCTGCCCCACCACTAACACACCATGAGACTACTTGTGCACCAGTAGCAACCCCTCTGCTTGTTGAATGCATAACATCCTGACTACTTCCTCTAGTAAGCAAAGGAGGCCTATCAGGGTTTCTTCTTCCGATAAAGATACGCTCTCTAGTGATGTGCACAATAAACCCAGAAGCCATCAGCATAGCGATAACTGCTTGATAGCTCATTCCGTTAGATAAGTAAAAGAAAGCTAATGTAATTGCTGAGCCTATAGATAGAGACTCAGCAATTCTTGTTGGACTAAAATGGGATGCAACTCTCCTTACAACAGCTAAACCCCTATTAGTTTCCGTAGGTGCAGGAGGTGCAGGAGGCGCGGGGCGCGCGGGAGGTGCAGGAGGCTCTTGAGGAGGTCGCGCAAATCTAGTAGACCTACCTGCCAATGGAACTTGAGGAGGCTGAGATGCACTAGAATCTTCTCCATCTTCATCACCATCATTATTATGGTCACCACCACCTGATCCTGAAGTATGTTGTGCAACTGGTGGAAGAATGCTCTCAGGCACAGAAGTTGATGAATCATCACCACCCTCTTCTTCACCTTCTTCGTCTTCATCGCCTTCACTCCCTCCAGTTTCTTCTTCTTGATTATTATTAGAAAAATCTGTTGCAGCTGCAGCCGCGGCGGCAGGTGCCGCTGCCTCTGGTGTGGAAGTTCTTGCAGGTATAGTAGTGATTGGAAATTTTAATGAATCTATGTCTTCCTCCTCCTCATCATCATCGTTATCACCGTCATCATCTCCATCATCACCAGCATATATCATAGATTGATGCTGTGATTCATCTCTTGCTTTTTTTAACTTCTTTGGTGATGCTTTTAAATTAGATTCATCCCAAGCTGAATTATTAGCTCTATCATCTTGATCACTATCTTCTGGATCCATTTTTTAACCAGATTAGCTAAATTATGTTTTAATGGTAAAAATCAATTGTTAATAGGTTGTTAATTTCGAAAATAAAATAATTTTTACAAAAATCCCTTGTGTATTTTGTCTCAAATTAATATCATCTTCTCAGTTTTTTAATTCAACCAAAGGAGAGTTACTATGAATAATTTCGCTGAATTTCTAGCAAAAGAAATAAAACCTTATAATTTACTAAATCACCCATTCTACAAAAGCTGGAATGAAGGTGTGCTAGAAAAAGAAACAATAAAAGATTATGCAAAGCAATATTACCACCATGTTAAAGCGTTCCCTAGATATATAAGCTCTGCTCACTCAATTTGTGAAGACATAGAGAAGCGTAAGATTTTACTAGAGAATCTAAATGATGAAGAGAATAATGGCACTGACCACCCTACATTATGGAAAAATTTTGCACTTGGCACTGGTAATGATGAGAAATCATTAGATGGCTCATCTATTGATTCATACACAAAAAACCTAATAGACACATTTTTCAAGAATTGCAGATCTTCATATGCTGAAGCTCTTGCATCAATATATACTTATGAGCACCAAGTTCCTGAGATTGCCAGAACAAAAATAGAAGGTCTTGAAAAGCACTATGGGGTGACAGATAAGAAATCTTTAGAGTTCTTCCATGTGCATGAAAAAGCAGATATTTGGCACAGAGAGCAATGCGAATCACTCCTGGACCAACTTACAGAAGAAGAGCAAAAGAAAGCGCTCGCTTCTGCCAAAGAAACTGCAAAGGCTTTGTGGGGATTCTTATCTGGAGTAGCTCTAAAGCATGGCATGATCACAAAAGAACCTGAAGCGGTTCAGTAAAACGTATAATTTATACTTACCGTCATTCCGCGCTTGATGCGGAATCTTGAACACATGGAGCTCTAACTGCTTGAGATCCTGAATCAAGTTCAGGATGACGACGCGGGTGAGTCACAGGATGACGGCCGCGGGTGGCTCAGGATGACTGCGTTGGTGTTGAAAGATGACAGCGCGGGCGTGTTCAGGACAATAGTGTGGGTGAGTCACAGGTGACGGCCGCGGGTTGTCATAACAGAAAAAGCCTAGGAGACTATTCTGTAATTTCATTTGCGCCCACAAGAGCAGCTACTAAAACACTCTCTCCTGCTTCGATTGCACCTGCACCTGGACCATCATCACCAGGATTACCTCCTGCTCCACCTTGATTTTGACCTTCTGCACCTCCGACTTGCACTATACCAGTAGCATTAACAGGATTAGGATCTAATGTGGACACTTCTGCAGCCACCACTGCTGCTGCCTCTGATTGACCTGCAGCCGCCGCTGGAGCTGCATCTGCTTCTTCTTGATCATCCTCTTCACCACATGAATGCCACTCATCCCCAGATTCTTCTTCATCTGCCGCCGCTGCCGCCGGAATTTTTTTCCCATTTTTGTCTTCATCTTCAGAAGGTGAACTAATAGTTATTTTATTATGTTCAAGACAATCCTGAACCCCATCGATTAACAATAATGCATTCACTTCTTCTTGAGTTAAAGAGCTGATAAATTCTTCTATAGTTGTAGGATCACTGTTTTTTAACATTGCCAGAAGAATAGAATGACCAATATTATTATCTAATACAAGTTTCAAATCTTTTGCAGTCACTTGATAATCGCTTGTAATTAAAGCACTTACATCGGTTTCAAAATCTCCAAAATGAGCCAATAATATAGCAAGACGGAACCATACAGATTCTTTAAAAAGTTTTTTTGAAAATTCTATCTCAGATAAGCACCCTTCAAAGACATAGAGATCTGCAAATCCTAAGACAGTGTTATCAAAAAGTAAATTAAGAATACCTTGGTTTTCGAGTACTGCTTTTATAACTTCTTCACTTCCAAACTTAAGTAACGCACGAACAGTGCTAGCAGGTGCAGAGCTCATATCTTTAAGTAATTCTAATCCAAATTCTTTTATAAAATAAATTTTAGACTCACCCGAGAAAGATTCGAATAAATCATGTAAAGTTAAAATATGATCTGGTTTATTTGATAATCCTTCAAACCATTCTTTTATTCCTGCGACTATAGGTTCAGCAAAAAGTAATTGCATATTTGGAGAAGTACTTCGAGAAATAATTGCTTTTAGTGAATTAATCCTTCCTTCTCTTAACAAGAACAGAAATGTTGGTTTTGCATCCGCGGCTCCATCTCTATTTTTTGACATATTATCCTCCTAATAAAATTATAATAACGAACAATTTATATATAATTAAAATTCATAAAGATACAATAAATAATTCTTATAAATTTAAACTATTTACAAAAATGAACTGTCATTCCGCACTTGATGCAGAATCTTGAACACATAGAGCTCTAACTGCTTGAGATCCTGAATCAAGTTCAGGATGACGACGCGGGTGAGTCACAGGTGACAGCCGCGGGTGTGTTCAGGATGACGACAAGACGAATGCGCCGCAGTATAAACAGTACCGACAGGCCAGAACAAAAGAACGACTAGTGCAGAATGACAACACGGCTAGTGCAGAATGACAGCGTATATGGCTCAGAATTAGCAGTAAATTATTTATTCTTACCAAAAAGACCAAAGATTCTTTTAAAGAAACCAGGCTTTTCATCATCCCTTGGAAGGTGACTAAATTTCTGCTCGTTTTCTTGCTGAAGAATTTCTAAAGGCATATCTGGCTTATTAGGTGAATGAGGCACACCCTTCATGACAGCTTTTGGAAACTTAGCTTTTTTAGCAGGAGCCTTTGCTCTTTTTGTTGTAACTTTCTTTTTAACCGCAACTTTCTTTACCGTAGCTTTAGTTGTTTTCGGCGCAGCTTTCTTTGCTACTACCTTTTTAGCTACAACTTTCTTGACTGTTTTCTTAGTTGCAGCTTTAGTTACTTTCTTCTTTGTTGTCGCTTTTTTTACTGTTTTCTTCTTTTCTGCCATAAATCATTTTTTATTTGTTATATAATATATAGAGTAATAATTTATGTTGATTTACTTAATCACTTATTAACGATACAAATCTACAATGTTAAAAGTTTTATCGCATTAGTGTTTATTATGTCACCACCCACCCTTTTTGTAGTGTAAAATTTTACAAATGGCTTTTCTGTGTACGGGTCACGCATCAAATTGATACCCGCTCTGTCTACAATCATATATGCAGATTTGAAATCAGCTAATGCTATCGATAAAGATCCCTTCTTTGGAACTGGCATATCAGCAGATTCATAAACAGGCACACCAAGCAAAGTGTCTGGAGATTTAGACTCTAACCCAGGCGACCATAGATAGTGCCCTGTGGAGTCTGATTTGAGAAGCCTGATTTGTTGTAGCATGTCTCTATGCATTAGAAAGCTTGCATTTCCAGAATACTGAGCATCCAGAGAATAGTATAGGTTGATTATTGAATCTACATCTATTACACCATCTTCTGATTTTACGCTTAACTGCTCAATTTCATTCGCCCCTTTTCCAGATGGATAAGTTAATATACCCCTGGGCTTATGATTACCGTCTCCAATAATAAAGCTAGCACTTTCGGAATACATAAATTTTTCAGCTAATCTTTCTGAGAGCCATTTTGATATATCAATCTTAGAATCATCTATGAGCTTTTGGCTAACTTTTGGCTGAGCATAAATTTCATGCACAGGTATATTTTTCTTACTTATATTTGCATTTTTGGTGTCATTTCTTTGCTCTACCTCAGAAACCCAACCCGCATCAAAGTTACCGTCATCTGATAAAATATCAAAACTATCAGTAGAGATCTCTTGTATTGAACAAAGCTGCCTCATAACAGACCTAGACTCTAGATTCTTATATATAAATTGATACATTGCATTATCTATCAGATAACCACCTTCTGCATTAGAAACACCTGAAAGGCTTTTTCTACTTAAGTTTGATACTAATGTTTCATTACCTTTTCTTAAGTAATCACTAAATGCATTCTTATATTCAGAATCTATTAAATTATCTCTAGAATCTATAGATTTCACAGGACGAGCATTCTTTAATTCTAGCATTTGAAGCCTAGATTTATACTCGTCTAAAGCAGTATTAATATTGGATAATTTATTTTCGGTCACCACGTCTGCACTCCCTTTCTGCTCTACTTGCTTTAACCTTTGATCATTAGTGAATTTAAACTCTTCCCAAGCACCTGAAAGCTTATCTAGTCGGTCTTTAATTTCGGATATTTGCATATATTTTCCTCTTTTTTATAAAAATTAGTAATGCTAGCTTATTGAAGTAATAAGCGTTTCTTCATTTGCAGGAAAAGTAACGATACTAATTTCCCACAAATCAATCTTGTGAATAATTCTTGAGTTTGCTTCATAATCTATACGGCTATTAATAACACTATAACCAATGCTGAAGCCGCATATGATCTGAGCTTTAATTAAATCTATAGCTTCTCTGCCGTATCTAATACTATTTAGAATACGCCCAGATATATAAAGACCGTACTCATCTTCTTCTATCTTCTCAACCATACCAATTGGCTTATCTTCTATATGTTGCCATAATATTGGTATCATCTTTCCAGAATTAAACCTCTCTACACTCTCTTTAAAGGCACCAGGGAGCACAATGTCATTATGCTGGTCTGTTATGCTGAATACACTCGCATAACCGTGTATTAGCGAGTCCTCAGCACTAAGGCTCTTTATCTCCAAGCACTCTTCATACTCAGAGCTACAGCCATGTTTATAGGCATCTTTCATCTTTATCCTCATGAATGAAGTTATTAAAAAACTTTGTTATTCTGTATGTTTAGATTCCGCATTAAGCGCAGAATGGAAGCAGAGCTGCTAAGAAAAACAGTTATTGATTACTGCTCTTTTTTTGATATCCACTTTTCTATATTTATCACTTTTTTATGGAATTTTTTTAGAGTATCTGAATGACCAACAGTAACCAAAGTTAGGCCGTCTATCTCTTTGATCATTTTCTTGAATGCTAGTTCCTCAAGAATTTTATTCAAAGAAGATGTTGGTTCATCCATTACAATCCATTTCGGCTTATTTAGCAGGATCCTTATAAATGAAATACGCTGCTGCTCACCCAGTGATAATATTGTACTCCAATCTTTGCGCTCCCCTAGATGGCTATTTAAGTAACCTAGACTGAAAAAATCTAAAAGTTCTGACAATTTTTTATCATTATTATCTATATTTTCAGGAAGCGCAGGATAAAGCATAGCTTCTTTCAAAGTTGCAATCGGCATGTATGGCCTTTGAGGTACATAAAATATATTCTCAGGCAATTCAATCTTTCCAGACCCATACGTCCAAAGCCCACGCAAAGCTCTTATAATAGTGCTTTTACCTGAACCACTATGCCCCATAACTAGTACTCTTTCTTTCTCCTTGATCGAAAAGTTAACTTTATCTAGCAACGGGATATGGTTGGGCTTTTCTAAATATAAATTTTTAAAACCTATAGAAGCGTTAGATGTCTTGAATGAAATTTTACTATGCTTAACATTTTCTTTTGCCATATCCATATGCTTAACAAGCTGCAACAGACGCTTTGTGGAAGCCCTCCAAGAAGCAATGGCAGTAAAGTTATTTGCTATAACAGAGAATGAATTTCTAACTTCTTCAAAAGCCCTTAAAACTTGCATTACAACTCCCAAAGCAATTACACCGGCAAAATACATCGGAGCTGCTGCAGCTATAGGGATTACTTGAGAAACATTTACAAAAGATGCTAAAGCCAAACCTATATATAAGTTACGAATAATGATTGCATAATAATTCTCTCGTATAAAATCAAAAGCATTATGAAGATTTTTAATCTCTGGTTTTACACCTCCAAAAAGAGCTATCTCCTCTCTCTTTTCCTGCAATCTAATTAATGAATACCTGAAGTTTGCCTCGTAATGTTGCTGCATGAAATCTAAGTTAATTAATGGCTGACCTATTTTCACAACTGCATATGTTCCAATCATCGCATAGATAAATGCTGCCCATACTAAATAACCTTGTATTTTGAATGTATAGCCAAATATCTTTAAAGGAATATCTGTTGAAATAGTCCACAGCAAAATAGCAAAAGAAAATAACGATACTATCTCTTTAAAAAAAGATAAAAATAGACCTATTGAAAGCGAAGATAACAAATCTAAATCCTGACTAATCCTTTGATCAGGGTTGTCTACCTTGTCTTTATGCAAAGTGACATGATAGTAGCTATCCCGATCTACCCAATTATGCAGAAACTTATTTGTCATCCATTGCCTCCAGCGAAATTGCAAAAAGCTAGTGATTAAACTCTTAGATAAAACAACTGGAATAATAATGGCAACAAGCATGAAGAATAGCTTTATTTGCCAAATAAACTCACTGTAATTGTGTTTCTCCAAGGCCGTATAAAATGCTTGCGTCCAATAAGTTAACCTAACTGTTAAACCTATTTCTCCAAGCGTAAGAAGTAGAATGGTAGCTAGCATTCCCCAAGCCCTATATTTCTCTGATGATTTCCAATATGGAACTATAAAATGCCAGGATTTCTTAAAGAGTTTTATTGTTTCTGAGGACATTCAAATTTAGAAATAAATAATCTTATTTCATGCTAATATAGCCTAAAGCAAAGTCAAGCTAATCTGCATTTTCAGAAGCATTTCTTGTAATTGGAGGGAGCCCTACTGCTGCTCTTTTTTCATTTTGTGTGATAAAATCTGCTTTTTGCATTCTCTCCCATATTTTTTCTTGCTTTACCGACAAAGCACTAACCTTATTAATATCATATGAAAGCCTAATATCTGAGCCAAAAAACGGCACAAGCCAGCTATTTAATGCATCTACAGTTTTGTCTATTAGAGGAATTACTGTTTCCTCCCAGAATGCTAATCGTGCTTCTTGCATGTTGCTATATGTGTTATCACCTTTTATACCAAGCAGATGTGGTGGGACACCAAACGCAAGCGATATATCTCTTGCTGCACTATTTTTTGTCTCCATAAAATCCATATCTTTAGGAGAAAAACTCATCTCTTGCCACTCAAGCCCTCCCTCTAGAAGCAGTGGCTTACCAGCATTTGCACTACCAGAAAATTTCTCTCTCAACTGATCTTGCAACCTTGTGAATTGCTCTTCAGTTAAATGATTACTATTATTTTGTGATGATTTAAGAATAAGCGCACCGCTAGGTTTGGCTCCGTTCTGTAATAAAGCCTGGTTCCATACTGAAGCTTGGTTATGTAAATCTATACTATAAGATGCAGCCTCAACTTGTGATAATCCATACCAATCATCCAGCGGATTAAAATTCTTTAAATGCAAGAGATCACTAAATCCAGTATCTTGATTAACTTTATATATAAATTCTTTATCATCTACTTTATAGGAATAACCACATGGCATAGATGATTTTCCTGGTAAGATACTAACTCTATCTGGACGAAGAAGATGCAGCTCTATATTGCTGTTATCTTTATTGCGCACAGCTAATATATAAGCATTTCCAGAAATTATTTTATAAGAGAAAAACGCCTCAAAAAACTCTGCACCCCCACATGATGGATTTGGATGATGCAAAAGATTTAATATAGA
>JAHZKS010000118.1 GCA_022600235.1 Alphaproteobacteria bacterium
AAATTTTTTGTATAAAAATTTTTTAATTAATATTATAGAGTAATTTGATATGTCAGAAAATTTAGACCCTACGATGCGTGCTTTAGGTGCTTTTGGACATACTTGTTGGATGGGTTTTGCACATACTGTCTCAACTCGTTTAACCAGCAAATGGGATATTGTACAGCAAGGATATAATGGATATGTAAAGACTTTGGGACCGGGTCATAAATTAAAAGATCAATTTCTACGATTAAAGTATGATCCATCAAAAGAAATAATTTTTACTCAATATGTACCACAAACTGTTTTTTTTGTTATATCATCTTCTTTTTCTCTTGGTAAAGCGCTTGGTAGTGATGATCCAAAGGTGAATGCTAAGGAGCTTGCAGAGTTTACTTTAGATACTTCTTTTTATCTTTTTGAGACAGTGGCATTTAATTTATTGACTCCTTTTGCGCCTTTTCCATTAATTCCTGCGCTGTGGGGAGTGGGTTCTTTTTTAGCATCATCAAATCAGGATTTGGCTGATTTGAGAGAGTCTGCTGTTGAAGTATTATGCAGATCAGGATTTTTTGGAGATTGTGGATTAGATGATGAGGATCAAAACGAGAATCAAAATATAGATGATGAGAGTAAAGCTTTAAACACAGAAGTTTGTATCTCAGGAAATTGTATTGATCATGATATAGACTATGGGAATAAAGATCCAAATGCAGAAGCTTGTGTTTCAGGAGATTGTATTGATCATGATAATTAATAATAGTAAACAAACTTAATTAAAAGGAGCCTTAAGGCTCCTTTTTTGTATAATCGACAACGATTCAGTAGGCATTTTAATTCTTGAAAGGGAAGGTTATTCTCTAGTATTTCGACAGACTGTAGTCATCCTACGATTGGCTCCCAGCCCTATAGGGCAAGATCCTGTATCAAGTTCAGGATGACATAGGGTAGATACCAGATGGCAGTGCTGGTAGATGAAGGATTACATAAGTGGCTTGGGATTTGTTGTGAGGTTTTAGACTATGCTTTGCCTAACTTTGTTTTAAGTAGTTCATTCACGGCTTGTGGGTTAACTTTCCCGCCAGATTTTTTCATTACTTGACCTACAAAGAAGCCAAATAATTTATCTTTTCCACTTTGGTATTCTTTTACTTTGTCCTGATTTTCTGAAATTACTGCATCAATTAATTGTTCAATTGCGCCAGTATCTACAATTTGTTTTAACCCTTTTTCTTCAACAATTGAAGAAGCTTGTTCTCCGGTTTCAAACATCAAGTCAAATACCTCCTTAGCTATTTTTCCAGAAATTGTATTATCCTCTATAAGGCTTAGCAGGTCTATAAGCTTATTTGGCGTAATCGTAGAATCCTTCAAACTTATGGATGCTTTATTTAGTCTTGCAAATAGTTCTACGCTTATCCAATTAGATGCTAATTTAGGATTTCTACCAGATTTAAGGACAGATTCAAAATAGTCAGCAACATCTTTGTCACTAGCCAAAACACTTGCTTCGTAAGGGCTTAATCCAAGATCTTTTATATATCTTACTTTCTTTTGCTCTGGAAGTTCTGGAAGTTTTGATTTGATCTTATCAATATATTCTTGAGTAATTTTTACTGGCAATAAATCAGGGTCAGGGAAATAACGGTAATCTTGAGCATCTTCTTTAGATCTCATAGTCCTGGTTTCGCCAGTGTCAGCGTTAAATAGCCTTGTTTCTTGATCTATTGTGCCACCATCTTCAATGATAGAGATCTGTCTTTCTATCTCATGATCAATAGCGCGTGTGACGTTTTTGATAGAGTTCAAATTTTTAACTTCACATCTTGTGCCTAGTGGATCGTTTGGTTTTCTTACTGATACATTTGCGTCGCATCTCATTGATCCTTGCTCCATGTTTCCATCGCATGTGCCAAGATACCTTAATATGCTACGCAATCTCTTTAAAAATTCTGCGGCTTCAAATGCAGATCTAATGTCTGGATCTGTTACAATCTCCATAAGCGCTATGCCACATCTATTTAAATCTATATAGCTTTCAGTTGGGCTCTGATCATGTATGCTTTTACCAGCATCTTGCTCTAGATGAATACGAGTAACATTTATTCTTTTTTCTTCTTTTTCCTGAGTTTCTATATCTATATAACCACCTTCAACAATAGGGTGGTAGAACTGAGATATTTGGTAACCTTGTGGCAAGTCTGCGTAAAAGTAATTTTTTCTGTCAAACACAGAAACTTTGCTAATATTTCCATTTATTCCAAGTCCTGTTTTTACTGCTTGTTCGATGCAATATTCATTAAGCACTGGTAACATGCCTGGCATTGCAGCATCTATTAAAGACACATGACTATTTGGTGAGCCTCCATATTCTGCTGAAGCTCCAGAGAATAGCTTGCTCTTAGAGGTGATTTGAGCATGAATTTCAAGCCCAATCACTACTTCCCATTTGCCTGTTTTTCCTTCTACTAAATTCATATTTAAAATCCTTTTGGAGATTCTTTAAAATTAAAGCATTTTTCTAAGTTTTTTGCTGCTCTAAATACAGTCTCTTCATCAAATCGTTTACCAACAATTTGTATTCCAAGAGGCAGACCTTTTTTGTTCAACCTTCCAGGTATAGATATGGCAGGAAGACCAGCCATACTTGCAGGAATTGTGTATAAATCGTTTAAATATAATGCTACAGGATCCATTTTATCTTTATTTGCTATGGAGAATGCAGCAGTAGGGGCTGTAGGGGTGATAATAGCATCTATATTTTTGAATGCTTCATCGAAGTCAGAAACAAGCAACCTTCTTACCTTTTGTGCCTTTAGAAAATAATCTTCATAATAACCAGAGGAAAGAACATATGTTCCTATCATAATTCTTCTTTCAACTTCGTGTCCAAATCCTTTTGTCCTGGTAGCTGTATACATTTCATCGAGTGTCATACCAGGTTCATGTTCTCTGAGTCCAAATCGTACACCATCAAAACGTGATAAATTTGAAGATGCTTCAGCTGGTGCTATAACATAATATGCACCAATTCCATATTTGGTATGAGGTAGGCTTATTTCTTCTATAATTGCTCCTTCTTTTTTTAGCATTTCTACTGAATCTTCCCAAAGCTTTTCTATTTCTGGGTCTAAACCCTCACTGCGATATTCTTTTGGGATACCAATTCTAAGACCTTTAACGTCTTTCTTCATAGCCTCTGAAAGGTTAGGTAGCCCTATATTCACAGAAGTAGAGTCTTTTTGATCATGCCCCATTGTAGATTTCGCTAATAATGCTGCATCTTCTACTGATCTTGCGAAAACTCCTGCTTGGTCAAGTGAGCTAGCAAATGCAATGATTCCATATCTTGAGCATCTTCCGTATGAGGGCTTAAAGCCAACTATTCCGCAGAATGCAGCAGGTTGTCTTACAGAACCTCCTGTGTCTGTTCCTGTAGAGCCCATAGCTATTTTTGCTGCTACAGCAGCAGCAGATGCTCCAGAAGATCCACCAGGTGAGAATGTTTCGTCACTACCAGTTTCCTTCCAAGGGTTTATGCTAGGGAAGAAAGAACTATATGTGTTAGCTGATCCCATTGCAAACTCATCCATATTTGCTTTTCCTAACATCACAGACCCTGCCTCAAATAATTTTGAAGTTACAGTAGACTCGTATTGAGGAATGAAATTATGTAGAATTTGAGATGCATTAGTTGTTCTGATTCCTTTTGTGCAGAATGCATCTTTTATAGCCAATGGTATTCCTTCTAGATCACCTGCGGACCCATTTGCATATTTTTCATCTGATTCTGCAGCTTTCTTTTTTGCTAGATCTAAAGTTTCAGTGATGAATATGTTGAGATTTTTATGCTTTTCTAGTGCATTAATGTGAGCGGTTAACAATTCAACACTGGAGAATTTTTTATTCTTCAGCCCATCTAGAGCTTCTATTATGCTTAAGGAGTTTAAATCTTTCATGCTATTCTATTACTTTTGGCACTAGAAAATATTCAAATTTTTCTTTAGGTGCATTTTTAAAAATTTTATCTGTGCAGTCACCATCAGTAACTTCATCTTTTCTTGTGGGAGTGCTTTCTTCGTTGACATTAGTCATAGGAGCAACGTTGTCTGTGTTGGCAGACTTTAATGTGTCGATTACATCTATTATTTTAGATAGCTCTTTTGTGTAAAGCTCTACTTTGTCATCATCTATTTTGAATCTAGCTAGCTTTGCAGTTTTTAGTACAGTTTCTTTGTCTATAGACATAATGTATTCGCTTTTATATGAGAAAGCAAATTAGGATATTTTTGTAGAAAACGCAAGAGTTTTTGTAAGTAACAGTGAGGTTTCTTAGTGTCTATGTAGTATTGATTGAAAAGAATTTATATCGAGCGCTTCTTTTCTTTTTTCTTTTTGGAAGATGGGCTTCTTGGTGCGTCTGATTCATCTTCTGAAGATGATGTTACTCCATCTCTACGTAATTCTAAGCCAATATCTGTTACAGCTTTAGCTAGCGAGGCTTCCATTTTTTTCTCAGGGTCTATATCTATATCCTCAGGGGTGTGATGTTCTGCATCTTGAGATAAAGACTGAACGGTCAATAAATGTTTATGTTTATCGATAAAGTCATCAAATTCTTCTTGAGCAATTGGTCTATAGACAGTACCTTCTTTGTCTCTGCTTGGCCTGCGAGGGTCAATACCAAACATTCCCGCTCCAGATACAGGCACTCCTGCTTTAGCAAAACTTTCAGTGAATGAGCCAGATAATTCTCTCATAACAGCGTTCATTGTGTCTAGGCTTCTGCCTATTTTTTCAGCTTCTTTTGGTGGCAAACTGTTTTGGTATATTGTCATACATCTGTTGAAAGCATGCATATAAACGTCAGGGTGTTGGGTTGCAAGCTCACTATCATTTAATATAGCTCCATTATCACATTCTCTTGCAAACTCTGTTATTAATTTGTTCATCCTTTGCTCTAGAGATTTTGGAACAACCATACATGGAATGACATCTGCCAGAATAGTGTCTCTAACTCCACCTGCTTTATGTGCAGTGATATTACATTCTTTGAAAGCACGTGAATAACCTCCTAGAGTAATACCATCTTTTGATATTAGTGTTATTCGTTTGTCTATTTCTCCTGATGAAAGGTCCCGATCTTCACGCAATAGGTCTATTTTTGCGGGGTGCCTAGCAAATATCTGTTTCAGTGCATTTATAGGAAATGCATGGGACACTAAGCAATCTGCTTGTAAAACAGGTCCTTTCCTGAAACCTGAAGCTGCTGTTTTTGTGTATTGAAATTCGCCTCGTGTGTGTCCGTCTAAATCAGAGAAGGCTATCTGATTTAATTCAAGTGTTGGGCGTTCTTTCTTTGGCTTTGCAGCTGATTGTTTAGGTTTTACATAATCTTCTTCATCGCTTTCGGGTGCTGAATCAAAATCAATCCGTGCTTTTGGACCTTTTGTGGCTCTTTTTGTGATTTTTTTCTTTTTTGGCATAACCTGAGCGCCGTTAAAATTTATATAACAATGCTAATCGCGAAAGATGAAGAATTTATTAATATCTGCTCCTAATCAAATTGGTTTTTCTATTGATTATGCATTAATGAAATTATATTCTCTCTGAAAAATATATAGATATGAAATACGTATTGAATTTAATTGCAAAGGTGCCAAAGGCTGTGTGGATATGTCTTTTGAGTACTTTAGCTATAACTCTTGTGCAGGGTGTGTTCTCTTACTTCTTCGAGTATGACTCAATTAAGTTATACACAAAATTCCATAAGTTATTAAAGAGGATTTTTCTGATAAATCTTTTTCCTAGCATATTGATATTTTATATTGTTAGAAGAGTTCGTTTTGCAGTTATTGTTCAAACAATTTTTTTAATTAGTGTATTCGTTATATCTGTTATTACAAACTCTTATTATTCAGTTTATTTTTCCTGCATTTATTGTGGTGTGATAGATAGTTTTATAGATGTTTCTTTAATTCTTATTGCTATTGTATCTGTTGCTCTAGCCTTGTTTTGTTTTAAGAAAGGTAAATTGTTTTTTACTGTTTTTATAGTATTTTTAATTTGCGCTACATTCAAAACAATATATTACAAATCGGATAGAGATTTTACATTAATGAATAATTCTTTGTCTGTGGAAGATAAGAATTTATCAGATAAGAGAATAAAATTTAAAGATTCTGGCAATAAAATTATCTTTATGCATCTTGCTAAAACTGCTGGCACTAGTGTCATTGAAAATTTTTCTAAATTTTATCCTTCTTTCAGTCCAAGTTCTTTTACTTGTAAAGACAATCCAAAAGTGCAAAGGAATGTGTTTATAAGGAGTCATAATATCAAAGCTTTTATTTTACCTAAATTTAATTTGCAAAATAAAAGTAAAATTACATTTTTCCGAGATCCTAGAGATAGGATCCTATCTCTTTATTACTATATGATAAGCAATAGCAAGAAATATCCAACTAGTTTTACGTTATTAGAATATTTGAATCTAAAGGAGAAATATCTTGGTGATAATGAGAGGGATTTGTTTATAGACAACATATACACAAGATATTTTATCTCGAGGGATATAAAAACTGGTGAAGAGATAACACAAAATGATATAGATGAAGCCATTTCATATCTTAAAACACTTGATTTTATAGGAATAACAGAAAATTTTGATGAAGATTTAGATAGGATGTCTGATTTCTATTATTTGCCTAGACCTGAAAAAAAAGTTGTGTTGAATAGTTTTAATAAAAACAAGGTAGAGTATAAAAAGAAAATGAAGAAAGAGTTGGTAAAAGAGCCAATAACGCCAGAAATAGAAAAAGAGTTAGATCGTTTAACAAAGTACGACTATATAATATACAACGCTGCTAAGAAGATTAGAGATGAGCAGGTAAAAAAATGGAAGGCGGGTAAAATGAAAAGAGCGATGGGAGAGTGAAATAATCCTGCATAGCACTATTGACCGCTCGTAAAAAATCTCTAATATAAATCACATAAACATATTTTATTATTTTGTTTAATGGACGGGTTTGAGCTTAATAAAATTGCTGCTTCTGTTTTAGTTGCCGGGATAGTTATCATGGTTGTCAGCAACATTGCAGATATTTTATACCAGCCTGATAAACCATTTGAACGAGGATATAAAATTGATGTTCAATCAGAAGCGTCCACTCATGGTCCGGATAAAAAAGAAGAGCCAATTGATATAGAATCATTTTTAGCAAAAGCAGATGCAGAGCGCGGTAAGGCTGAGACAAAAAAATGTGTGATTTGTCATACATTCACCAATGGAGGCAAGAACAAGGTCGGTCCGAATCTATGGGGTATAGTTGGAGCAAAAAAGGCTCACAGAGATGATTTCTCTTATTCGAAGGCGCTGTCTACAAAGGGTGGAACCTGGACAAAAGAAGATTTGTTCCATTTTGTTAATAGCCCAAGAAAATATCTCCCTGGTACAAAAATGGCATTCGCAGGTTACAAGAAGCCGCAAGATGCTGCAGATATAGTTGCGTATTTGGAATCTCTAAAATAAGGATTTTGCATGAAAATAGCTACCTGGAATGTCAATTCTATTAGGAGTAGAAAAAATTTAGCGCTGCAGTGGTTGAAGGATAACAAGCCTGATGTGCTTTTGCTTCAAGAAACAAAATGTTTAGATGAAGCCTTTCCTAAAGAAGAGTTCGAAGATTTAGGATATAATATATCCCTGTCAGGTCAAAAAACCTTCAATGGTGTAGCGATCTTAAGTCTGCACCCAATTGAGGATGTTATCACAAAATTCGAAGGTAACCCACTGGAGGAGCAAGCGAGATATATAGAAGCTGTAATATGTGTTCCTGGGTTTGCAGTAAGGGTTGCTTCTGTTTATGTGCCGAATGGTGAAAGTCTAGATTCTTCTAAGTAT
>JAHZKS010000119.1 GCA_022600235.1 Alphaproteobacteria bacterium
AATTACTCATATAATAATTAATTTCTATATTAGATATTTTTTCATCTAGAAGCTTACCTTTTTCACCACATCCTTTCCACTCTTCTTTATGAACATAATCTAATTTAGAAAAACTAGTAGAAATACTGCACATATAATCTCTCAACTCAGATTTGCTATTATATTTTAATTTTACTCCAGACTTATCAGCAATATTTCTTAATATTTCCCAATCTTCTTTCGCATCTCCTGGCGGATTTGTGCATATTTTTGTTCTTTGTGCGCGACCTTCTAAGTTCACATAAGTCGCATTTTTCTCAGTAAATGCCGCTCCAGGAAGCACAACGTCTGCTACATGCGCTGCCCTATCGCCATGATGACCTTGATACACAACAAAGGATTTATTTTTTATATTAGATGTATTAACACCATCTGCACCAAGAAGGTATAAGAATTTTAAGTCAGTATTAACAACAGAATTTATCATGTTTCTTGCATTCATACCTCCAGTTTGAGGTATAAACTTTAGATCAAGAGCTGCAACTGTCGAAGAAGCCAGATGCAACACATTGAACCCATTCCAATCTTTCTGTATAAATTTATACTTACTCACTATTTGATCGCAAAGCTTAAGAAGAGCACATGAATCACTTCTTGCTAAAGCACCATAACCTATAATTATCATAGGCTTTTTAGCTGATTTTAGGGCAGAAGAAATTTTATGCTTACCACTTGCTATATCTTTCAAAATCCCTACGTCTGACCCTAAATTCTCCACTTGATAAGTAAGATCAACTTCATTACCAATAGAAAACACCTTAAAATTACCTAGCATAGATCTTTTCTTAAGCCTTGCATTCACCATAGTAGCTTCATGCCTTGGGTCAGCACCGACTAGCAAGCAAAAATCCGATTCCTCTATTCCAGAGATTGTTGTATTGAACAGATAAGAGCTACGATGTTTTGTGTCCATATATATACCATCTGGCAAACAATCCATATTTGGAGAAGAATAATGCTTCATTATATCCTTTAGAACTGTTATAGACTCAGCATCAGCCATATCACCTACTATAGCACCTATCTCTTTTCCTTTTAGGCGTGACAATCTTTTTGTTATAAGCGCCACAGCCTCTTCCCAACTAGATGGCTTTAATACACCATCTAACCTAATATAAGGACGATCTAACCTTTGATTTTTTAAACCATCGTAAGAAAATCTGGTTTTGTCCGATATCCACTCTTCATTAATCTCTTCATGTAAACGCGGCAAAACACGAAATACTTCTTGACCCCTAGTATCAACCCTAATATTACTACCCACTGCATCTGAAACATCTATTGTTTCCGTCTTCTTCAATTCCCAACTTCTAGCTTTAAAAGCATATGGTTTTGAAGTAAGTGCACCAACAGGACATATATCAATCATATTACCAGACAACTCAGAAGTTATTGCTTTTCCAACGTAAGTTGAAACTTCCATATCCTCACCACGCCCAAATGCACCTAATTCTTCTACTCCTGCAACATCAGTAGCAAATCTAATACAACGCGTACAATGTATACATCTTGTCATATGAGTCTTTATAAGAGGCCCCATATATTTATCTTTTACAGCTCTTTTATCTTCAGAAAATCTACTTTTGCCAGAACCATACTTCATAGCTTGATCTTGCAAATCACACTCACCACCTTGATCACAAATTGGACAATCAAGCGGATGATTAGCAAGCAAAAACTCCATTACACCCTCTCTTGCCTTTTTTACAACAGGAGTATTGGTTTTTACTACCATATCTTCATGCACATTAGCAGCACAGGAAGCAACTGGTTTATTACGACCCTCTACATCTACTAAACACATTCGGCAATTTCCAGCTACTTTTAATTTTTCGTGATAACAGAAACGCGGCACTTCCACTCCAGCTTTTTCACACGCCTGAATTATAGAAGAACCCTCTTCAATTTTTATTTTTTTATCATTAATAGTAACGTTGATCATGCCCTGCTCCTTACTTTTTTCTTTCCTCTTTCTTCCATATCCTTTCTAAAATGCTTTATTAGACCCTGAATAGGCCATGCTGCAGCATCACCAAAAGCACATATAGTATGACCTTCAATACGTGTTGATATGTCATATAAATCATCAATCATTTTTGCACTACCTTCACCTACTCTGATCTTTTTTATCAAACGCCACATCCATCCAGTTCCTTCCCTACAAGGAGTGCATTGCCCGCATGACTCATGCATAAAGAAACGACTTATAAGCTCTATAGCGTGAATTATATCAGTAGATTTATTCATCACTATTATACTTCCTGTACCAAGACCACTACCAACTTCCTTTAAGCTGTCAAAATCCATCTTCACATCATTACAAATTGATTTAGGAATTAAAGGAACTGATGCTCCTCCAGGAATTACAGCCAGTAAATTATCCCAACCTCCTATTACTCCTCCAGCATGCTTCTCTATTAAGGTCCTCAGCGGAATACCTAATTCTTCTTCAATATTGCATGGTTTATTTACATGGCCTGAAATACTAAAAATTTTAGTACCTGCATTATTTTTTGTACCTAGAGAAGAAAACCACTCCGCACCTCTTTTTAAGATCGAAGGAACTACAGCAATAGACTCCACATTATTAATTGTTGTCGGACAAGAGTATAACCCTGCTTCTGCCGGAAATGGTGGTTTTAGCCTTGGCATCCCCTTCTTTCCTTCTAAGCTTTCAAGTAGAGCTGTTTCTTCTCCACAAATATATGCGCCTGCACCTCTATGAATATGAACAAAGCAATCAAAACCCGATCCAAGAATATTCTTACCAAATAAGCCATCTTTATTTGCCTCATCTAATGCTTTTTGTAGTATTTCAGCTTCTCTAAAAAATTCTCCTCTAATATATATATATGCAGTATTACAACCGGTAGCATAGCAAGCATACAAAAGACCTTCTAAAAGTTTATGAGGCTCTCTTCTTAATATGTCTCTATCTTTACATGCTCCTGGTTCACTTTCATCTGCATTTACAATAAAATACTTAGGCTTAGAAGACTGCTTTGGCATAAATCCCCACTTAGTTCCAGTAGAGAAACCAGCTCCTCCTCTTCCTCTTAGACCAGAGTTTGTAACCTCTTCTATTATAGAATCAGGATTGCGTGAGATTATCTTCTTAGCATTCTTCCAGTCACCCCTCTTCTTTGAAGAAGCAAGGTCAACCTTCTCGGAACCACTCAAATTTGTAAATATTTTATCCTTACTTTGAAGCATTAAACCTTATTCCTTAGAAAGTTTTTTTATAATTTTCTCAAATGATTCTTCATTCAATCTCTCATGGTAATCATCATTTATTTGCACCACAGGAGCATCTACACATGCACCCAAACATTCTACTTCTGACAAAGTAAATTTACCATCCGTAGTTGTTTCTCCGCTTTTAACACCAAGAATTTTAGTGCATTTCTCTGAAATTTTATCTGCCCCTCTTAGCCAACAAGGAGTAGTACGACAAATTTGAATATGATTTTTTCCTACGGGCTTTAGATTTATCATCGAATAAAAAGAAGCAACTTCGTATATTTTAATAGAGCTAATCTCAAGCATTTCTGATAAGTAATCAACAACCGAGTTAGAAACCCATCCTTTATTTTGTCTTTGAGCAAGATCTAATAATGGAATCAAAGCGCTAGCCTGCTTTCCTTTTGGATATTCATTAATAATTTTTTTTGCTTTTAACGCGTTCTCTTTATTAAATGCAAAAGTTGAAGAATGAAGTTTCATCTATCTATTTCCCCTAAAACTATATCTAAATTTCCAAGTACAGCCACAACATCTGCAAGCATATAACCCTTTGTCATATGTTCTAGAGCTTGCAAATGCGTAAAGCTTGGCGCTCTAAGCCTACAACGATACGGCTTATTTCCTCCTTTCGAAACCAAATGCACCCCAAACTCACCTTTAGGAGCCTCTACCGCAGCATAAATCTCACCTTCTGGAACATCATAACCTTCCGTATAAAGTTTAAAGTGATGTATCATAGCTTCCATACTTTCTTTCATTTCTTCTCTTGGTGGGGGGGATATTTTTCTATCACTAGTTTTTATAGCACCCTTAGGAATCTTATCAATACATTGTCTAATAATTTTTACTGATTGATACATTTCTTCTACTCGAATCAAGTATCTATCATAACAATCACCATTCTTACCCACTGGTATGTCAAAATCCATTTTCGAATATATATCATAAGGATTTGATTTACGTAAATCCCAAGGTATACCTGAACCTCTAAGCATAGGCCCTGAAAAACCCCAGTCTAAAGCATCTTTATCTGATACATACCCTATACCAACAAGCCTCTGTTTCCATATTCTATTTTCACTAAGAAGTTTTTCAACATCTTTAAGAATCAAAACAAAACCATCACAAAACCCTGATATCTCAGATAACATTCCCTCAGGCAAATCCTGAGCCACACCTCCAGGCCTAAAGTAATTAGAATGCATTCTAGACCCAGAAACAGCTTCGTAGAATTGCATGATTTTTTCTCTTTCCTCAAACAGCCACAGCAATGGAGTAGTAGCACCAACATCAATAGCATGCGTAGCTATATTCAAACAATGGTTCAAAATTCTTGTAAGCTCAGAGAATAATACCCTAATATATTGAGCTCGGAGTGGCACTTCACACTTTAATAACCCTTCAACAGCTAAAGCGAACGCATGCTCCTGACACATAGGAGAAACATAATCTAATCTATCAAAGTAAGGTACTGCCTGAAGGTAAGTTTTATGTTCAATTAATTTCTCTGTTCCACGATGCAATAAACCAATATGAGAGTCTATTCTATCCACAACCTCACCATCCATCTCCAGAATAAGCCTCAAAACACCATGTGCAGCAGGGTGCTGAGGCCCTAGATTGACCTTCACATTCTTGATAGTTTTCTCTTTAGACTTTTCTTCTATCACTATTTAGTTTTCTCCTTTTTTAGATCTTTATATTCCGTACCTTCCCAAGGGCTTTCAAACTCAAAATCCCTAAATTCTTGTGTAAGATTTACCGGCTGATAGACTACCTTTGCCTTCTCTGCATCATATTTCACCTCTTTATAACCACTTAGAGGAAAATCTTTTCTCATTGGGTGCCCCTCAAACCCGTAATCAGTAAGCAACCTCCTCATATCAGGATTTCCTTCGAAATGAACGCCATACATATCCCAAGCTTCTCTTTCTAACCAACCAGCAGTTTTGAATATATCAACAACTGATGGTATTGAGTCTCCATCTTTTACATAAACTTTTAAACTGATTCTTGAGTTACTCTTAACACTTAGCAGATTATAAGTTACTTCAAATCTTTTTTCTTTCTCAGGATAGTCAACAACAAATAGATCTATTAACACCTCAAACTCCATATCATTCTTTAAGAAATTCAATACATCTTTTAGTATGACAGAAGAAAGAATGACTGAGTTATTTGGTTGATTTTCCTTAAATTGAATCTGACCAGTAAATTTACTGGTTAACTTGGATTTAACAGTTTCATAGTAAGCTTTTTTCATTACTATCTCCTCATAACCCCTGTTCTTTTTATTTTTCTTTGCAGTACCATAATACCATATAGCAAAGCTTCTGCGCTGGGAGGACAACCAGGGACATAAACATCTACAGGTACAATCCTATCACATCCCCTAACAACCGAGTATGAATAATGGTAGTACCCACCACCATTAGCACAACTACCCATAGAAATAACATATTTAGGTTCAGCCATTTGATCATAAACCTTACGAAGTGCAGGCGCCATTTTATTGCATAAAGTACCAGCCACAATCATCACATCTGCTTGCCTTGGGCTTGGTCTGAACAACATACCAAACCTATCCATATCATAACGACTTGCAGCTGCCTGCATCATCTCAACAGCACAACAAGCCAATCCAAATGTCATAGGCCACAGTGAACCAGCCCTAGCCCAATTAGCTAAGTCATCTAACTTCGCTGTTACATAGCCTTTATCGGACACTTCTCGTTTGAAATCAGAATAAATTTCATCTTGATTTATTGTATGAAGATTTTGAAATTTTTCATCTATTCCCATTCCAAAGCACCCTTTTTCCATTCATAAATAAATCCAACTATCAAAATAAATAGAAATAACATCATAGAGACAAAACCATAAACTCCAATACTTTTTAAAACTAAAGCCCAAGGAAATAAAAATATAACCTCTATATCGAATATAATAAAAAGTATTGCAACTAAATAGAATCTAACATCAAAGCGACTTCTAGAATCTCCAAATTCTTGAAAACCACACTCGTAAGGAGATAATTTATCTTTATCTGGTTTATTCTCTGCGCAAATGAATGGAATACCCATTACTACTAGAGATACAACTGTGGCTACAGCAAAAAAAATTACTATTGGTAAGTATTCTTGTACGTAGGAAGGTATAATATTAAACATAATTTTCCAAATATGGTGTGCCCGGCAGGATTCGAACCTGCGACCCTCTGATTAAAAGTCAGATGCTCTACCAACTGAGCTACGGGCACTTGTAGTATATTTGCAGTCCATTTGTATGAATAATATTACCTCTCTTGTCAAGAATAAAAAAGATAAATCTTGAATTATACAAAGATAATTATATTATTCTGATACGCAAACTAACATTATTTTTAGTATGACAGTAGCTATTTTTATACCTGCAAGATTAGAATCAAAAAGGCTTCCGAAGAAATTAATACAACAAATTGGAGAAAAACCTCTGATCATGCATGTTGTAGATAGAGCCCTTGAATCAGTATCTGAGAAAGTAGTAATAGCAACAGACTCCGTAGAAATAATGAGATTATTTTCTGACAACAAAGATGTTGAATGCATCATGACATCCAAAGAGCACCAAACAGGAAGTGATAGGATTTATGAGGCTCTAACTAAGATAGACCCGAACAAATCAATAGATTATATAATGAATCTACAAGGAGATCTGCCCTTTATAAAACCAAAATTGATTAATGACCTTATAAAAAAAATGACAGAGTCATCTGCAGATGTAGTAACTTTAGCATATCCTATACAACATAATGAAATCGGAAAAGCGGGAAACGAAAATGTAACAAAGGCAGCAATATCGTTTTATGATGAGACGAATAAATTTGGTAGAGCTTTGTATTTTTCAAGACAACCCATCCCCCATAACGCATCAAAATATTACGAACATATTGGTATTTACCTATTCAAAAGGTCTGCTCTAGAAAAATTTGTAAATTTACCAGTTTCCTCATTAGAAAAAATGGAAAAACTAGAGCAAATAAGATTGTTAGAAAACAATATGTCTATTGATGTTTTTATCACAGACACCCCTACCACAAACGTAGATACAGAAAAAGGGTTAGAAAAAGCAAGAAAAGAGCAAAAAGAGCAGAAAGAATTAGCCCAATAACTAAATATCATAAAAAATGTTTATTCAAACTGAAAACACACCAAATCCAAATTCAATGAAATTCATACCAGGAACAGATGTGAGCCCATCTTCCCCTGTAAATTTCACATCTAATAAAGATTGCGCTCAATCACCTTTAGCAGAAAGTTTATTCAAGCTGCAATATGTTGAAGGAGTTTTCCTAGGGAAAGATTTTGTTACAATAACAAAACAACCAAATACAGACTGGAACCTAGTAAAACCTGAAATACTTCTTTTATTAATGGAATTTTTCTCATCGGGCAAACCTGCAATAGTTGATAGCAAAGAGAATCAAGAAGTAAGCACAGAAAAAGACAGCGATGTAGTTGCTCAAATAAAAGAAATTATTGAAGAAAAAGTAAGACCAGCCGTAGCACAAGACGGTGGCGATATAATATTCCACAGTTTTGAAAAAGGCATTGTAAAGCTAGAATTACACGGCGCATGCTCTGGCTGCCCAAGCTCAACTGTTACACTGAAAAACGGCATAGAGAACATGCTAAAGCACTATGTTCCAGAAGTAATCGAAGTTGAAGCTGTAGATAACGAATTAGCATAAATTTTCTTTGTTGCATAACTCATTATAATTTTGCAACCACTCTTTCTCCTCATCTGTGAGCATACCAAAATCAATCAATTTTTCCTGAATTGGCACTAGAGTGAGCATTTGAAACTCTAATTTACCTCTCTCATTTGATTCTTTTATAAACGCAAGATTCTCGATACGAATACCATATTCACCTTCTTTGTAAAAGCCAGGCTCTATCGAGACTATCATGCCTGGTTTTAAAGCAACAGATGAATGTTTAGTGATAGATTGCGGCCCTTCATGAACAGATAAAAAACTACCAACTCCATGACCTGTTCCATGAGGATAGTTTTTTCTCTCTTCCTCTAAAAATTTTCTTGCCAGAACATCTAAATCCGCACCAGTAGTGCCGAATTTAAATTTGGCGCTCGCTACTGCAATAAAACCTTTCAACACCAGAGTAAAATCATTCATTTGTTCTTTTGTTGGATCTCCTATAGCAATAGTACGAGTTATATCAGTTGTACCTCCGTAATACTGCCCTCCAGAATCTATAAGCAAAAGACCAGTTCCTGAAATATCCTTGCTAGATTTCTTTGATGGCGCATAATGAATAATAGCTCCATTCTCTTTAAACCCAGCTATCGTAGGAAAGCTAGGGCACACAAATCCCATGCCTTCCTTTCGAAATTCTAGAATTTTATCAGAAACATCCAACTCTGTTATCTTTTTACCGCTATCTAAACTTTCATAAACCCACTTAATCATCTTAGAAACAGCCTTTGCATCTTCAATATGAGCATCCACAGCCCCTTGAATCTCAGTTTTATTTTTACAGGCTTTCGGCATATCACAATAATCTTGCACTATTATTGGAGCATTTAGCTTACTCTTTATAAAATAAGAAGCCTTGCTGCTAATAGACACTTTACCCTCTAACACTCCAATATCAGAACTAAATTGATCTTCTACATGCATATGTATGTTATTCTCTTTAAAGTAATGCAATACAGTCTTATCAGCCTTATTTGCGCAATATAAATCGACTCTGCCATCTTTATGTAATATTGCACTTGATAATATTAAAGGCGTATAATTTAAATCATGGCCTCTTATGTTTAATAACCAACAGATAGAATGCGGATCTGATACAATAAAATAATCCACTAAGTCTTCTTTCATTAAGAAACATATTCTACCTATCTTAGAGAGCGTTTTCTCGCCAGAATATTTGATAGGATGAATAAAAATATCCGAAATTTCTCTCTTGGGGCGTTTATCCCAAATTAAATCTATTAAATTTTCTTCTATGCAAACAATCTGATTTTCTGGTACAAATTTTTTAAAACTCTCAATTTGAGTTACAGTATGCATACGAGCATCAATCCCAATATTAGCATCAGATTTACAAATATCCTTAAGAGTATTTCTTATAGGAACCGCTGCCATATCTAGAACCTTAAAATTCTTTGATAATTCTTTGCCTGCCTGTATTAAATATCGAGCATCAGTATAGAAAAGATCTTCTCCTTTAGCGCTAAAAATTGCCAAACCATTTGAACCAGTGAAACCAGTAATAAATTTAAGCCTATTCGTGTGATCTGTCGTATACTCACCCAGGTATTCATCTTGAGAAGGAACAAGATAAAAATCTATATTGCGCTGGACCAGCAAAGATCTAAGTTCTTTATGTTTATTATCCATCTAGCAATTCTCTCCATTCTTTCTCATTTAAAACTTTTACCCCTAGCTCATTTGCCTTCTTTACTTTACTACCAGGGTCACTCCCCGCTATAACATAATCAGTATTTGCAGAAACCGCAGACATAACTTTACACCCTTTAGATTTTGCTCTTTCTTTTGCCTCACCTCTTGTCATACTCTGCAATGTGCCGGTAAAAACTAACTTCTTATCATTCAAAGAAGATTTAACAACCGACCTATGATAATCTTTTATATTGAGAATATCACCAAGCTTTCTGACTATTTCTGCGTTATATTCTTCAGAGAAAAAACTCTTCAAAGCAGCAACAACAGTTTCACCTATACCATCACTAGATAGTAATTTATATACTATAATACCATCATCTCCAGGCAAAAGCTTCATGTCTTTAAAAAAGCTTTCAAAGCTCTTGTACTGGGAAGCTAATATCCTAGCCGTCACTTCTCCTATATAACGAATTCCAAGAGAATATATAAATCTTTCTAAAGATATATTCCTTGATTTCTCAATAGAATCATAAAGTTTCTGTGTAGATTTTACACCCCACCCTGGCTGACTTTCTAATAGAACCTCTTGAGAACTAGTGGCATTCTTAAGAAAAAATATATCAACAGGATTCAAGATATATTTATTCTTGTATAAGAAGATAACTTGTTTTGAACCAAGACCATCTATATCAAGGGCATTCTTTGATACAAAATGCTCAATACGCTGCATTATTTGAGATTCACATTTTAACCCACCAATACATCTGAAAATTGCCTCATCTGGGTCTTTCTTTAACTCAGATCCACACATAGGACATTCTTTTGGAAATTCAAAAATTTTAGCATTTTTTGGTCTTAATTCTTTGTCAACCTTAACCACATAAGGGATGACATCCCCGGCTCTTTCTATGATTATAGTATCTCCAACTCTAACATCTTTACGTCTTATTTCGTCCTGATTATGTAAACTTGCCCTTTTAACAATAACACCCCCTACGTTAACTGGCTTTAAATGCGCAACAGGAGTAATAGCACCAGTTCTACCAACTTGCACATCTATATATTCAAGAATTGTCTTAGCTTGATCTGCAGGAAACTTATGCGCTATAGCAAATCTTGGAGACCTAGAAACAAACCCTAGCCTTTTCTGAAGTGCAAAATCATTCACTTTGTAAACAACACCATCTATATCATAAGGTATAGATGCACGCCCCTCATATATTGAATTATAGAATTTTTCAATTTCTTCAACTGAGCTAGCTTTTGTAAATTCTTTATTCACACGAAATCCTAATTCTCCCATTTTCTTCAGCAATTCTTCCTGAGTGCTTGCAAACTCCATGTTTTCTTCACTAACCCCATATACAAAATATTTCAAGTTTCTAGACTTAGTAATACTAGGATCTAAATGTCGCAATGATCCAGCTGCAGCATTTCTAGGGTTAGCAAACAAAGGCTGGCCTTCTCTTTCCCTAGACTTATTAATGATCTCAAACTCTTCTTTTGTAATAAAAACTTCTCCTCTAAATTCTATCTTCTCTATTGTAGTGTCAATTTTTGTTGGAATACCAGAGATCTGCTTTACATTTTCTGTTATATCTTCTCCTTCAAATCCATTACCTCGAGTCGCTGCATGTTTCAGCACACCATTTAGATAGAACAGATTCAAAGATGCACCATCAATTTTAGGCTCACATATAAATTCTGGCATTCTGTCATCTGCTAGAAATCTAGCTACCTTAGATATAAACTTTTTCAAATCTTCAACTGTATGACAATTAGACAGAGAAAGCATCGGCGTAAGATGTTTCACCGTCTTAGATGCCTCAGGCACTATAGAGCCAACTTTTTCTGACGGAGAGTCAGACCTTTTAAATTTTGGAAATTTTTCTTCAATATCCAGATTGCGCGCAAACAACTTATCGTACTCAGCATCTGTTACAGCCGGATTATCTTCTATATAATATTTGTCATTATACTCTTTAATAATATTTGCCAAATATTCTAGCTCTTTCTGCGCCTCATCATTATTCAACTCAGAAACATTTTTACTGAATGTTTTCGGTTTTATCATCTAAATAAAATCTTAAATTTCCCTAGAAAAACTTTTCAATGAAAGTATACTATCAGTATTAAAATTAATAAACATGATTTCTACCATATCTAAATAAATGTCAAAAAAAACACTTGCTAACAAATATCGTCCACAAAATTTTTCTCAACTTAGAGGGCAAGATATATTAGTCAAGATTCTAAGTAACACAATCAAGACAAAAAATATAGCAAACGCATATATTTTAACTGGAATTAGAGGCGTAGGGAAAACTACAAGTGCAAGAATAATATCAAAAACACTAAACTGCACCAACTTAAACAATGAAGAATCTATTCCTGTTCCTTGTGAACAATGCAAAAACTGTACATCTATTAACGAATTTAACCACCCAGATGTATTAGAGATTGATGCAGCAAGCAAGACAGGAGTGAGTGATGTCAGGGAAATTATAGATAGCGCAAAATACAAATCCGTTCTTGGATTGTATAAAATATATATTATTGATGAAGTTCATATGCTTTCTAATAGTGCATTCAATGCTCTGTTAAAAACCCTAGAAGAGCCTCCTGAAAATATATTATTTATATTTGCCACAACAGAAATACAAAAAATTCCAGCTACGATTATATCAAGATGTCAAAGGTTTGATTTATCGAGATTATCTTCTCAACAAATATCTGATCATCTAGAATATATTGCCTCCAAAGAATCTATCAAGTACACAAAAGAAGGTTTACATGTCATTGCAAAGTTTAGCGAAGGATCTGTTAGAGATAGCCTATCTTTACTTGAAACCATTAACATATATAAAAACCAAGATCAGGAGATCACATCAGACTTAGTTAATGAAGTACTAGGAACACCAAAATTGGAATCTATATATGATCTTGTAGAAAAAATCACTGAAGGAGACACAAAAACAGCAATATCTGCGGCTAACTCTATGCATAAAAACGCTATAGATATAAACCTACTTCTTGAAGAAATTTTAAACGTATGCAATAAAGTAAGCAAAGCACTGAGTATCAAGAATTTCGTTGAAGAGAGCAATATATTTGATTTTGAAAAAACACTAATTAACACTTTAAAAAGAAAAACAGATATAATTTCAATAACGAATATATGGAAAATTTTCTTTAACGGCTTGCAAGAACTCAAAAACTCAAACTACCCGTTCAATGTTTTTGAGATGATAATTATTAGAGCATGCCACTTATCAAACCTACCCTCTCAAGAAAGTATATTAAAAAAGATTTCTTCTGGGGCTGCGATAACAAATAAAACACCCAAGACAGAGAGCTCTCAGGACCTCAAATCTTTTAAAGATATCACCGATCTATTTTATCAGAAGAAAGAATTGCTCTTATATAAGTATTTAGTAGAGAATGTAAAAATCATAACATATAAAAAGGGAGAAATTACAGCTCAAACTATAACTACCCCTCCAGAAAAATTCACCTCTACTGTAATAAATCACTTAAATAATTGGACAAAAATAAAATGGTCCTTTCAATTACTCAATGACGAATCAAAGAAGGAAGCAGAAAGCACATTACAAGACCAATCCTTGAATGAAATTAATAATAACGAAAT
>JAHZKS010000003.1 GCA_022600235.1 Alphaproteobacteria bacterium
TAAACTTCATCAGTTGATATATGATGGAATCTTGAATCTTGATACCCACTCTTTACTTCAAATGGTGAGTTCATCCAAAAACTTCTTGCAGTTTCGAGCAGATGGAATGTACCTTCAATATTTGTTTTTATAAAAGGATAAGGGTCAGAAATAGAATTATCAACATGAGACTCTGCAGCAAAATTAATTACACCATTAATATTGTGGTCTCTAAATATAGAAAATAGTAAATCACGATTACATATATCTCCTTTAATAAAGGTATGATTTTGGCTTTCTTGTAATGACTCAATATTAGTTAAATCACCTGCATATGTTAATTTATCTAGATTCACTATAAAATATTCTGGATATTTCTGAGTGAAATATTTAACAAAATTTGCTCCTATAAAACCAGCACCGCCAGTTATTAAGATATTCTTTTTATACATTCTAATAATGCCTCTTTCCAATGTCTAATTTCTATATCAAAATCTTCTTTTATTTTCTTCTTACTCAAGACAGAATAAGAAGGCCTTTGGGCTGGCAAAGGATACTCTTTAGTACCTATAGGATTTATATCACAATTTAACTTCTTAAGCGATATAATTTCACGAGCAAAATCACACCAACTAGCTGTACCTTCATTTGAAAAATGATAAATATCTTTGGTGTGTTCTGAAATTCTGGGAAGCACATTATGTAAAAATTTTGCTAGATCATAGGCATAAGTTGGAGTACCTATTTGATCACAAACAATGTTTAAAACATCTCTCTCATTACTAAGCCTTAGTATTGTTTTTAGAAAGTTATTTCCAAACTCTGAGTAAAGCCATGATGTTCTAATAATAATACCATTTTTTGCATATTTCAGAAAAGCTTCTTCACCTTTCAATTTACTAAGAGCATAAACACTTTTAGGATCTATTTTATCGCTCTCTTTATATGGAATAGAATTATTACCATTAAAAACATAATCTGTAGAAATATGTACTAATGGTATATTAAATTCTGATGATATCTTAGATAAATTAGAGACGCCCTCTGCATTTACCTGAAAACATGCATCTCTATTACTTTCAGCATCATCGACAGCAGTATAAGCAGCACAGTTAATGATAGCAGTAATAGCGTGATCTTTACAAAATTGTCGTACAACAGAAATATCAGAAATATTCAAAGAAGAATGAGTTGTAAAAAAAGTATCTTCTGAAGAATAAAATTTCTTTAATTCAGACCCTAATTGTCCAGATGAACCTGTAATTAAAAGCATGGTTCTTTTTGATATTCTTTAAAAGTGATGCCTAATTTGTCTTTATCAGATATTAATATGTCTTTCTTCTCTACCATCCAATTGATATCTAGATCTTCATCATCACACAATATAGAACACTCGCTTTCTTTGTGATAATAATTATCACATTTATATTCTACTATTGCATAATCTGATAATACAGAAAATCCATGTGCAAATCCACGGGGTACAAATACCTGCTTAAAATTCTCTTCAGACAGCTCATTATATATCACTTGTCCAAATGTTGGTGATCCTGACCTAATATCAACTGCAATATCCAGAATTCTACCAACCACTACACGCAACAATTTTGATTGAGCATATTGTCCTTTTTGAAAATGTAATCCCCTTACAGTACCATACTTAGATAATGATTGATTATCTTGAATGAAATCAGAACTTATTCCTTCTTTCTCAAGATTCTTTTTATTATAGATCTCAAAAAAATATCCTCTGTGATCCTTAAATAATCTTGGATTTAATATTTTCACTTCTGAGGTATTATTTTTTATTTCTGACATAGTGCTAACAAATTTCAGAGAATTCTTTTATTGATGTATGAACTGGACTATTATGGTTTTTATGCATAAATATTATCCTCTTTATATATTCACTGTAAGAACCTTTCCTCATGTTTTTATATAATTTTTCTAATTGCGCAAAATCAATAAAGCCCATATTGTACGCCACTTCTTCTAAGCATGCAATTTTTAGACCCTGCCTCTTCTCTAGAACACTCACAAAAATACTCGCATCCATTAGGCCATCATTTGTTCCTGTATCTAACCATGTAATGCCACGACCCAGAAGTTCCGTTTTTAATGAACCCGCATCTATATATTGCTGTATAATAGATGTAATCTCCAGCTCCCCTCTGTGAGAAACTTCAGAATTTTTTGCAAACTCAACACATTGGTTATCAAAAAAGTAGATACCAGGTATCGCATAATTTGATTTCGGCTTTGATGGCTTCTCTTCAACTCCTAGCACCATATTATTTTCTCCTAGCTCCAACACACCATACTGTTGAGGATTATCTACATAATAACCAAAAACTATACCACCTTTTTTGAGTGCGGTTGAAGACTTCAGCTTTTCTATAAAAGAATGGCCGTAAAATAAATTATCACCTAATATTAGGCATACTGAATCACCTCCTATAAATTCTTCTCCAATTATAAAAGAATCTGCTAAACCTCTAGGTTTGTCTTGAGCTTTATATGATATATTTATTCCTAAGTGACTACCATCTTGGAATAATTTTTCGTAATGACCAATATGATCTGGTGTTGATATTATAAGCACATCTCTAATGCCTGCAAGCATCAAAGATGATAATGGATAATATATCATTGGCTTGTCGTATACAGGCAATAATTGCTTAGACATCGCAACTGTAGAAGGGTACAACCTTGTCCCAAGACCTCCTGCTAAAATTATAGCTTTCATTATGCATACCTATTTTAAAAAAATAATAAAAGGTTTTTATCACTAATAATTATCACTCTCAAGGAATTTATTCAACTCACACTACCCATAGAAAAGACAATAACACTATGAAACTATCTCTTTACTTTCAGAATCAATTAATGAAAAATCATTTGAGTTGTTATCCTTTATATCTTTCATTGCTGACCTAATGATATTCGCAACATATTTAATCTCTTCTATGGAATTATAAGAATCAATAGGAAGACTCAAAATTTCAGTTGCTAATTTTTCTGCTATAGGAAAATCACCTTTTTTATAATTTAAATATTTGTAACATTCTTGCAAATGAATTGGTACTGGGTAATGTATATTAAAACCTATATTATGTTTTTCTAAATATTCTATCAACTCAGATCTTTTGTTATTCAATATTCTTATAGTGAACACATGCCATACTGGATTTGCATGTTCTGAAACAAAAGGCAAAACTATATCACTCAGACCTTTTAACTCCTTTATGTATGTTTCAGCTAATGATCGTTTATGAGCTGTCCATTCAGTTAGTTTTTTCAATTTTATATTTAAAAATGACGCTTGTAACTCATCCATTCTTGAGTTTGTGCCAAGCAACTTATGTACATATTTTTCAGAAGAACCGTAGTTTCTTAATACTCTAAGTTTATTCGCCAGCTCTGAATTATTTGTGACAATAGCCCCACTGTCACCAAATGCACCAAGATTCTTTGTAGGATAAAAACTAAATCCTGCAGCATCTCCTAAAGACCCACATCTTCTACCTTTATATTCTGCTAAATGCGCTTGAGCTGAATCTTCAAAAACTTTTAAAGAATATTCTTTGGCTATGCTATTAATCTCATCCATATTAGCAGGTTGACCATATAAATGCGTTAGAGCAATAGCCTTTGTATTAGGAGTTATCGCTTTTTTTATTGCTTCTGGAGATATATTAAATGTTTTTTCATCTGGTTCTACAAGAATAGGTTTTGCACCAGCACGCGATATACCTAAAGCAGTTGCAACAAAACTATTTGTAGCACATATAACTTCCATGTGTGGTTTATTAATACCCCATGCTTCCATAGTTAAAGAAATTGCCTCTAACCCATTCGCAACCCCTATACAATGCTCTGCACCGCATAGCTTTGCAAAATCTTTCTCGAACTTAAAAAGCTCATCCCCACATATATAAGGAATAGCAGATAA
>JAHZKS010000001.1 GCA_022600235.1 Alphaproteobacteria bacterium
CTGAATCAAGCTGTATTTTTTCTGATAGTTATAAGGTATTAATCATGGGTTTACATTCCTCTTTGTTAGATATTTTAGCTTGTCCAGTAACAAAAGATAAGCTAATCTATGATGAACAAAGACAAGAGCTTATAAGTATTAAGTCTGGACTTGCATTTCCTATAGTAGATAATATACCTATAATGTTAGTTACAGAAGCAAAAAAAGTAGATGATAAAAGATTAAATCTGCTCAAAAAAAAGAATAAAGAACTTGGATAAATTTAAAAAAATATACGCCCGCGTGATGGAATTGGTAGACATAACGGACTTAAAATCCGTGGGGCATTAGCCCTTGCCGGTTCAAGTCCGGCCGCGGGTACCAATCCGAAAATTAAGAATCTTCTTTTATCCTTTCAAGTCTCACTATATCATCTTCACCAACATAAGAACCAATTTGGACTTCTATAAACTCTAGCACTTCACTAGATTTATTTTCAATGCAATGGATTTCCTTTTGATTAATATATATAGAATCATCTTTATTTAGTATTAATTCAGAGTTACCTTTTATAATATGCGCAACTCCTTTTGTGATAACCCAGTGCTCTGCCCTTTTATTATGGTATTGAAGAGAAATCTTACTATACGCATTTAACTGTATAAGCTTTACTTTGTAATTATCCTGAACTAATAAATTTCTATAAACACCCCAAGGCCTGTAATATAAAGTTGATGTGCTATTAGAAGAGTATTTTTTGTTATTAAATTCATTAGCAACATACTGAGTATTTACTGGTTTCTTCCTATCAAATATAGAGATTGTATCTTCTGTTACTATAACTGAGAGATCTTTTACTCCGTTTATAGATAAATGCTGATTGGAATCTGAATATACCAAACAGCTTTTTGAATTATGAACCACAGATTTTTTTCCAATCAGAGCATTGTCATCTGGATCTTTAGAGCAATATTCATACATAGACCTCCAAGTTCCTAAATCATTCCACTCTAAATCAAGCTTACTGACTCTAATATCTTTACTTTTTTCTAATATACCATAATCAACCGAGATATTTCTACATTCCGCAAAATCATTACTGCAAGGCTGAATGAAATTAAAGCTCTTGTTAGAATTAAGAATAGATGCTTTAACTGCAGAATATGTTTCTGGAATATAAAGCTGAGGTTGCTCAAGATATTTTTTAGCAGAAAAAATAAATATCCCAGAATTCCAAAGATACTGACCTGATCTTAAATATGTCTCTGCCTTATTTTTATTTGGCTTTTCTACAAATTCTTCAACAAAGTATGTTTTTTCAGATATAGGCTCACCAATTCTGATATATCCATAATCTTCAGATGGAAATCTAGGATTAATTCCAAACATTATTATCCTATCAGAAGAATAATCTATAGATTCTTTAACTTGATCTATAAAATAGCCTTCCTCTTTGATGATATGATCAGATGGCATTACAAGCATTCTGAACTTTTCACCTATATAATGCTTGATATAATAAGCAGCAAGACCTACTGCAGCAGATGTATTCTTTCGCTCTGGCTCTGCAATAATAGCAGTCGCTTTTACCCCGATTTCTTCCAATTCAGCAGCTACTCTGAATTTATGATCTTCACTACATACAATTATAGGATCTAAAAATCCTTCACCTAATGAAGCAAGTAATATTGTTCTCTGGAACAAGCTATGCTTACTATCTATTGCTAGGAACTGCTTTGGGTTTTCTTCTCTAGATACAGGCCATAATCTACTACCTATCCCACCGCAAAGAATAACAGGTACAATGTGAACCACTCTGAAACCTTATTAAGAAATCGTAACTAGAGCAAATAGATTATAAAAATACTAAGCAGCTTGCTTTGCTCTTATAACACTCAATACTTGCTCTTCAGCCTTATCAGATGCAATCTTATAAATCACAGCATATTCCTTCACGAGTCTTGATAATGCTGATTCATAGATAATTCTTTCACTATAAGAACGATTTGTATCTTCTGAATTTTTATATAAATCTCTAACAACTTCCGCAGCCAAAGATAAAGAACCAGAATTTATTTTTGCTTCATACTCTGCAGCTCTTCTGCTCCACATACCTCTAGCAGGTTTTGGAGTACTTTGTAGAACATCTAAAACTAAATCCATTTCTTTTCTTGAAACCAAATGACGTAGACCAATTTTCTGTGCTTTTTTCGATGGTATTCTCATAGACATTTTGTCTTTCTCAAAATCAACAACAAACAACTCAATCTTCATATTGCTTATTAGTTGCACTTCGATATCAACAATTTTACCTACTCCGTGTGATGGATACACAACTGAATCTCCAATGCTGAAAGAAACACTATTAGTCATAGAAACCTCTTGATTTTGGTTGGACGAACGATATTCCGTTCGGAGAGACTACCATAAAAAAGCACATTAATAAAGACTTAATTTTTTACTGTGTTATTCATGTTTCTTTAACATTTGAGCTTTCTCTCTTTTCCAATCCCGCTCCTTTATAGTTTGCCTCTTATCTGAAGAGTGTTTCCCTTTTGCAATTGCTATCTGCATCTTCAAAATATTTCTTTCATTAAAATACGCCTTTAGAGGAACCATTGTATAACCAGACATTTTAATTTTACCAATTACTTTACTAATTTCTCTCTTATGCAAAAGTAATTTTCTATATCTATTTTCTTCATGATTATTGATGTTAGCTTTCTCATATTTAGCAATATGAGAATTTAATAGCATTATATCTCCTTTGATATTTGATACGAATGACTCATTAATGTTCATCCCATTCTTTCTAATAGATTTTACCTCACTTCCTTTCAGCATGATCCCAGCTTCAAAAGTATCCTCTATGAAGAATTGATAGCGTGCTTTTTTATTTTGAGCTACTAGTTTAGACATTGTCTTCTAATATTAGTTCTGACAAAACTGTTTTTATCTTATCTGCATTATGAGATGCAAGATTTACAAGAGGCAACCTCACATCTGCTCTGCATTTTCCTAACGCATTTAAACATGCTTTCACTGGTACTGGATTAATCTCACACTCAAGAAAATTAAGTAAGTCTAAATATCTACTATGCTCTTTCAAAGCATCTTTAAAATTATTTTCTTTTATTAGTTTGTATATTTTTTGCATCTGCGTAGGTATAACATTTGAAGCAACAGATATAACACCGTGACCACCATTTGCATAGAAAGACAATTGCTGCACATCAATCCCTAACAATTGTACAAAGTGCTCGCCAATCTGACTGCGAATTTCTAATGGTCTAGTAGGATCACCAGAGGCATCTTTTATCCCTATAACATTCTTTAAAGAACTCAGCTTGCGCAGAGTATTAATATTGATATCTACACCTGTTCTTCCTGGGTGGTTATAAATTATTATAGGAGTATTAACTGATTGATCTATCTTCTGAAAATGTGCAAATATCCCATCTTGTGACGGCTTATTGTAATAAGGTGCAATGACTAATAAAGCATCCACACCTGCATTTTCTGCATCTTTAGCTAACATACAAACTTTATCAGTATTATTTGTACCTACTCCTGCTATGACTGGCACTCTACCTTGAGCAACAGACACACATGTTTTAATAAGGATCATTTGCTCATCGTAAGACAAACATGGACTTTCTCCTGTTGTACCGCAAGTAACAAGACCACTAACCCCACCATCTATTTGTTCTTTGATAATGGATTTGTAATTACTGAGATCTACCTTACCTTCTATATCAAAAGGAGTAACCAGCGCAGTAATAACACCATGAAATTTCTTATACATACCAATAATCAATTTACGATTTAGGTGCAAATTTTAATAGAACACCATCTGAATCATTCCTTAGATCTATAGCATAATTTATAGATTTTGCTACCTCATATGTATAAAAATGCTGAATATTCCTAGTGTTTTTCTCAATTGAATCAGCAGATCCTTTCAATATACTTAGTAAATCTTCACTAACTTTATGCGTACTCCCAGGGACAAATATTTCTAGCACAGTGAGGTTTTTATTATTCTTAATTTCCATTTCCCCCCTATTCATGACTATATCTGACACTACCAGCGCAGAATTTAATATCAGCTTACCAATGCTAGCATTAACCATTTTTGATTCCCAGGTACCAGAAAAATGTATATTTAATTTTTCTTTCCCAAGGAAAGTATCTATTAACTCTTTTAAATCTGATAAACTGATTTCAGCCGACATAGGTGCAAAACCGTAAGCCTTTCTAAAGAAAGCAACCCTGCTTATTGCTTGACTAGAACTAAACTTGATAAGTTCTGTTGCTTTACTGCGCATCTCGTCATTATTAGAACCGAGGAAATCTATACTATTACTAATTGCACCAACGCATCCTGCTAAATCATGACAAAATTTAGCACACATTAATTCAGAAAATTCTAGATCTTTTGACATTGGGTTCACGCTAACTATAATTGACTCACACTAATGGAAACACAAATTGACTTATATATCAACCGAGAATATTACTTAAGAGTTAATATTATGAGATCTTACCGTCATAAATTGTAAGAACTTTATCTTGAGTTGTCATAACCTTAACTTTATTATTTTGGGCTTTGTTACGTGCAGCTGATTTTTCCATAACTGGGAATGCTTTAGAATTAATCTCCCAAACCAAACCTTCTGTTTTTAATTTACCTTGATCATAAGAGAATAAAGAAACCATTGCACCTTCTTCTAGATTAAAATCTAGAGTACCATTTACAGACATAGCACCAAGCTTTGAATGACCTTTACTCGGTATATCATAAAACCACATAGAAAGCTCTCGAGAGTATCTAACAAAAGTATTCACATTATTTATTATGTGATCTATCTCTCCTCCATTCATACCAAGGACCAAAGCACTTCCAAAAGAAGCCTCTTTAACAAATTTTATGGTTTTCTCAAAATCAGTATAATTTTGATCTTCTGTAACAATAACTCTATCTTGCGGTATATGTTTAGATCCCTTAAAAGAATCCATGTCCCCTACTATGAAATCAGGAATTATATCTATATTCAGTAGAAGGTTAGCAGCACCATCTACAGCTATAACAGGTATTTTCAATTCTTTAACGCGTGCAAAAAAATTATAATCAGGTATAGAGCCATTTAGACAGATTATACATTTAAATTCTTCTATCTTCTTCACTATTAGAACCTCCATATTTAATTTTGAAGTAAACCAATATTACGGAGAATAAAAGCATTATTACATTAGTGACCCAAACAGTAACACTCTCAGTTGTAAGACCATATATAATCCACAGCACAGAACAAAGACAAAAATTCCATAACATAATGGATGATAAATCGTCTACAGATTTAGTCTTATATGTCTTGTATATTTGTGGCACTAAAGAGATAGTGCTTGTCGCACACGCTAAAAAACTAACTAAAAAAATAAACATACAAAATTCCTCCGCCAGCATTATCTGGATCAGGTACACGGGTTAGTTGTCACTTCTCAGCCAAAATAGGCACCCCGTTCCGTTTGTTTGAAAAAATATATAGCGATAAAAAAATGAAAGTATTACAATATAGACTTCACTCACACTATGTTTTTGTGTATAACATAGAAAAAAGAATAATGGAACACTTTTTATGAATTACACCATCTTTTTCGCTCTAGTAGGAGCAATATTAGCTTACTCTATATTCATTGGAAAGCAGACTGCATCTGCAGTTCAGAGTGATTCTGATTACTTTCTCGCCGGAAGAAAAATGGGTTTCTTCAAAATTTTTATGACAGTTTTAGCAACCCAGCTAGGTGGTGGAGCAATTATTGGAACAGCAGAAGCAGCATATTCTCATGGATGGAAATCACTTTCTTACTCTTCTGGGATTGCACTAGGACTTGTATTTCTAACTTTAGGATTAGGCTCTAGGTTCAGAAAACTTAATGTAAGCACCATACCAGAGATCTTCAAGACAATATATAACTCAGACCATATGCGCACATTCGCTTCTCTAATATATATATTTTCAATGTTTATATTATTAGTTGCGATAGGAATTTCTGCAAGGAAATTTGCCTTGGCAATAGGCTTCAATAACGAACTGATATTCATATTATTCTGGGGTGCCATTATAGCTTACACAACCACAGGGGGGCTAAATGCTGTGACAAAAACAGATATATTACAAATCATCTTTGTACTAGGTGCTTTTGCATTAACATTTATTTTCTTACCAAAAGATTCTATTTTGTTAGAGCCTATTCAGAATTCACCTTCAATTCACACAGCTAGCGACATACCTTGGATTAACTGGCTTATTATACCGTGCTTATCCACTATGATTGGACAAGATATGGCACAAAGATGTTTTGCAGCAAAAACACCAAAGATTGTCCCCTATTCATTAATTTCTGCAGCAATTATTTTAATACTAGCTACAGCATTACCAGCATATTTAGGAATTCTTGGGCATAAACTAAACATTGCAATTTCAAAAAGCAGCGTATTGATTGACGTAGTACTTCTACTAACAAATCCATATGTAACAAGTATATTTTCTGCTGCAATTTTAATGGCCATTTTATCCACCGCAGACTCAATATTATGTGCAGTTAGCTCAAATATATCTCTAGATCTGAATCTATTTAAAACAAGCGGAAACCAAAGAAATGTCAGAGCATCAAAACTCATTACTATATTAGTAGGAGTTAGCGCGATGTTTTGCTCATTCTTATCAGATGATATAATCCCTATGATGATATCTTCATACGAGATCACTATCTCAACATTATTTGTACCGGTAATAGCAGCGCTAGTCTTAACAAAGCCACACCAAAGATCAGCTTATGGAGCAGTATTATTTGGACTCTGTTCTTTCTTATATTTTTCCTTCTTTACAAATTACATGTATAAAACAGTTGTTTGCATTACGGTTTCAGTAATAGTATTTGCTGCTATAGAAATATTTTTAAGAAACGCAAAAAAAGGAGTATAAGGTTTAGAGCAATAAAAAAGGCCGTGAAAAACACAGCCTTTTTTTGATATTAGCGTGTGTAATATTAACTATTACAGCTCGTCATGATTATCGTTAGAGCCACCACCATAATAATGGTTTTGCGCAAAATCTTCTATTACACTCTCTGACCAACTCACATAAGGACTAACAATCAACTCATCTACAGCAGAGTGGTAAAAAACGCACTCAGCATTCCTACTTTCTAATACTTCAGAAAAAAGTTGATATAAGTCAGTAGAATCCTTGAATCCCTCAACAATCTCACTTGTAATAAATGAATTATCTTTACTTATACCAAACTTGAATTGACCCATTCCACGCATATGAAGATCCAAATAACTTTGGACAAATTTACTATCTAATAAACCATCACATTTATGCGTCTCTAGAGCTTTGAAATTATCTGAACCTTCTACGTAAAATGTGTTATTTGGTGTTTCATATTTATGACGAAAACAAACCATTTCTTTACCTTATTGTTAATTAAAAATTATATACCACTAACATATTTACATACTTTCTGCAAGCACTTTAAGCAATAAAAAAGGCCGTGAAAACACAGCCTTTTTTTCGATATTAGCGTGTGTAATATTAACTATTACAGCTCATCATGGTGACTATTCTCACCGACAAATTCTCTATTTACAAGATCCACAATCACTTGTAACTGATTATCAGAATCAATATAATATAGTTCATCTTTATCAACCTTATACAAAACACATTCTACTTCCTTTTCTTCTAGAACTTTACCTATATAATTTACCTCTAATCGACTATTGTCAGAATAGTAATAAGGCACTTTTTCTAATAATTCTTTTGAAGAACCGTCTGCAGAATAACCTAAAGATTCACTCGTATAAAAAGCAGTATTCTTCGATATTGAGTGCTTACCACACGCAGGGTTCCCATTAAAGAGCGGTAATAGACGCTCACACTTACCACTAATCACAGCGATTAAAGTTGTATCAAGAGGATTGACATAGTAGTGATCTAATGATGGATAACAACCTTCATTTTTGCTTGATATATGTTTATAATAAGTCATATTTTTACCTGTATTAATTTATTAAATAGTTAACACATCTTAGCATTCTTTTAAAAGGAAGTCAAGTAGTACGAAACGAGATACACATTGGCATGCACACCTTCCAGATATCAATATTAATAATTACTACAGCTCATCCGTATGATGATCATTCTCTCCATATTGATGACCTTCTAAGTCACTTTCATCCAGCTCCTTATCTTGCACATCATCACCTGATGAATCAGAATCCTCTGAGGAGTCAGAAGAAAAATGCTCTTGATATGACTTAAGTAAATCTGCTGTACCAGGATGCCCTTTTTTAGCTGCCCATAAAACAGGTAATCTATCAGTATAATCTGCAATATTAGGATCTGCCCCTGCGTTAAAAAGTATTTTTAATATTTTATCGTCACCGTAGTAAGCTGCAAACCTTAGAGCTGTAAAACCATACATCTCATCAACAGCATCAACCTCGGCACCACCATCAATAAGCATCTGGACTATTTTTTCATTACGCTTATTAGCCGCAACAACTATTAAAGGACGCTCATCATCATTAACAAAATTAACATTAGCGCCTGCATTAATAAGCATCTCTACAGCATGAACATTACTTTCCTGAACCGCCCAATCAAGAGGCATTTTACCTTGGTCATCTTTATCATTTACATTAACTCCACTACGAATTAATTCTTTTGCTAGCTCTAAATCACCTTTATAAAGCGCTAACATTAAATGTTTTATTCCTTTCTCCATACTTACCCCCCTTATAATCTTTTAACTAAAATTAGTGAATGCTAGAATCCCCCAGACACCTGCACACCAGATACAATATATTCATTCACTACATCACCAACCACCACTATCTCTCCTTTAAATTCATAAGCAATCTGGTCTGTAGATGGGCGATACATAACGCATATCTCTTGACTACCACCCTTTAATAATCTTTCTATTGCGAAAGGTAATATATTATTATCTACTACATTATGGGAGAAAGTATTATTATCATTCTTTGTGAATAAGTAGAAATTATCTTCTGAACCATACTGATAACCGCCTTTTAGATCTGGTGTCTCATAACGATATCTAAGCAACAAATTGTCACATAAACCACTAACTAAAGAACTGATAGTTATTCTATTCATAAATACATAATGGCTTTCACCATTCAGTATATACTTATACCTCATTTCAGTCACTGTCCCCTCTCATGTGAAGTTAATAATTACAACGCTAACACTAAGAGTATATAAGTCAATATTTTATGTATACATAAAGGCAAAAAAAGTATATAAGAACTCTCTCAAATATTTTTATTGTAATGTAGGCGTCATATGAAAAAAGGGTTGTTATTCTTGTGGCAAATGATTAGACCTTTTAAATGGCATTATGCTGTAATGATGCTGGCACCTATAACAACGGCATTTTACCCATTCTTATATAATTATTCTGTAAAATTATTACTTGATGTTTTAACAACCTTAGAAAGCTTCAGTTATTCTGATCTTATGTATCCCATTATATTATTTTTATCTGTACAGGTTTTCCTAAACCTTATCTGGAGATTAAGTAATATTCTAGAGTGGAAGATCGAACCTCAAGTAAGAAAAAATATCATCACTAAATCTTATAATTATGTTCAGAATCATTCTTATAAATTTTTTCTAAAAAATTTCCCAGGAAATATCACAAGCAAACTAAAAGGAATTTTAGATGGTTATGATGATCTATGGGAACAAACTCACCATGGAATATCTATCACTATTTTATCCAGTCTAATCAATATGGTGGTACTGTTCTTAGTGAGCTATAAGGTAGGTCTTTTTATGACTATCTGGAGCATATTATTCTTATTTGTTCTTTACAAAATGTCTAAAAAAATGAATCACTATTCATTTGAAGAAACACAAGCCAGACACAGATTGGTTGGAACTTTATCTGATAAAATATCTAACATTGCCTCATTGTTTTCTTTTGCAACTCGCAAAACTGAACTCAAAGATCTAGTAAAAGATTTATCAAAAGATTTTATGCCAAGACAGGTAGCGCTTTACAGATATGATTTTTTAGTTCAGCTAGTAGCCGGTATATTTTATTTGATAATGTTTGCATCTCTATTATTTATGATGATAGAAGCGAGAAAAAATGGATTAATCTCTATAGGAGACTTCGTTTTTGTTTTCGGAATAGTATTCTCATTATCAGATAATTTATGGATGATGATTACAAACTTACAAACATTCGCAGCGACTCTTGGTGAGTATATTAGTGCATTTGAATTTCTGGGCACACCTCATGATCTAGTAGACAAGAAAAATTCAAAAACTTTAAAAGTCATAAAAGGTGAAATAGAAATGAAAAATATTTCTTTCCACCATGATTCTGGCACTCAAATGTTTAAAGATTTGAGCATACATATTAAGGCAGGAGAAAAAGTTGGAGTAGTAGGACATTCAGGCTCAGGAAAATCAACTCTTATGAACATCATTCTAAAGTACTTTCCAATAGATTCTGGGAATGTACTCATAGATGGGCAAGATACACAAGAAGTTACAGCTGATTCTATTAGAGCTAACATCGCTGTCATACCACAAGATAATATCTTATTCCATAAAAGCATCATGGAAAATATTAGATATGGTAACCACAAAGCAAGTGACGAAGAAGTAATAGAAGTTAGCAAAAAATCACATATACATAACGAAATAATGAAACTCCCCGATGGATATAAAACTATAGTGGGAGACAAAGGCGCTAAACTTTCTGGTGGACAAAGACAAAGAATTGCAATTGCAAGAGCTATACTTAAAGACTCTCCAATATTGGTACTAGATGAAGCAACTTCTTCCCTAGATAGCAAAACAGAAAAAATGATACAAGATAGCCTCAACATTCTTATTGAAGACAAGAACAAAACAGTTGTAGCAATAGCTCATCGACTCTCTACATTGAAAAATATGGACAGAATTATTGTTATAGATGATGGAAAAATAAAAGAGGAAGGCACTCATAATCAGTTGATTAAAAGAAGAAATAGTCTTTATAATCAACTATGGAAACTACAAAGAATATAATATGAGAGATCAACTGAAAGTTAGCTACATCGTTACCATATTTAATAAAGCACATTATATACCCTATATGGTGCAATCTATTAAATCACAAAAACTAAACTGCAATAAAGAATATATATTTATAGATGATGCATCTACAGATTACTCTATTAGGGTTCTCGAGCAAGAAACTGCTGACATGGATAATGTAACTATTATCAAAAACACTGATAATAAAGGCCCTAGCATCCGCCTGAATCAAGGAGCAGCAGCAGCAACCGGAGACTATCTGCATCTGCTTGACGGAGATGAAATACTGCCCATGAACGCATCAAAAATCATGCTAGATCTTTTGCTAAATAACAAAGGTGATTTTATATATGGCAAAAAAAAGAAAACCAATTTAGAACCTAGCAATCTATTAGGACAATTTATAGATGACGAGATTCGGTACAAGGTTCACACGAATCCATTACTCAAAATTTTACAAGGAAAGTTTGTAGGAATATCTTTAATGGTATCTAAAAAACTTTATGAAATCGCAGGAGGTTGCGATGAAAGAATATTCATACAGGATGAATCTCTACCTGTAAGGCTAGCACATAAGGCTAGTATGTTTATCACCTTAGAAAACACTGTAGTATTTTCTGCCAAGAAAACTAATAACCTATCGATGTTTGTCACTCAGCAACATCATGATAGATTCTTAGTGTATAAATATGCGCTTGAAGATTTTTCAGAATCTGTGCCAAAATCTTTGCAGAAAAAAATGTACCAAAGAGCAATATCTTCTGTTTGGAAAAGTAAAAAGAAAACTCAGAATTTTACATCAAAATTATTTTTCTTCTTAAAATACATGAAGGTAAAATTATTTAGCCCTTCTCCAAACAGAAAAGAATTAGAAAACTTCAAAGCTTATTTTGACTCTTTTAACAATATTAGAAAAACTCAAATAAAGTAACTCTGATATATAGAGATCATACTAAAAGCCTCTATATCCGATCACTAAGTAAAAACCTGGACAATGCTATAGAGAGTAGTATAAATATTGTCAATACAGGATGAGTCATGAGAAAACTAATTATACTTCTGACGCTTTTTACATGCAATTTCTCAATTGCAGACACTAAGTGCTTTATAGCTTCTAGAAATAATAAAATAGTAGAACAAATCGGTGACTGCACATCTCGTCATCCACCATGTTCAACATTCAAAATTGCAATAAGTTTGATGGGTTATAATGAGGGCATCTTAGTTGATAGAAATACGCCTGAGATACCTTTTAAAAAAGGCTATACAGATTGGCTTGAAGCATGGAAAAAACCTCACACACCCGCCGAGTGGATAAAAAATAGCTGCCTTTGGTATTCCAGAGTTATAACAAAAAAACTGGGCTATAAAAAATTTGAAGAATATGCACAAAAACTCAATTATGGAAATAAAGATGTATCCGGCGATCCTAGAAAAAACAATGGATTAGAAAGCGCATGGCTATCTGGTTCTATAAAAATATCTCCACAAGAACAAATACTATTTCTAGAAAAGCTCATTGACAATCAACTGCCAGTAAGTCAACACGCTCAGGACAAAACAAAGGAGATATTATTTGTCGAAAACTTAGAAGACGGCTGGAAACTTTACGGGAAAACTGGCGCAGGACACCCAAGAAACCCTGATTATTCATTAGATGAATCCAATCAATTAGGTTGGTTTGTTGGTTGGGCAGAAAAAGGAGAAGATCAAATCGTCTTTGCACATTATGTTGAACAGCCATCAGAAGAAATCTGGGCAAGTATCAAGGCAAAGAAAGAATCAAAAGAGAAAATCATTAAAATAATCAAACAAAGCTAATACTATATTGAGTTTTCTAACGATATCCAAAAGACTTAAATAAAATATAGTACAATTCTTGGATCAAAACAGATTTTATATAAATAATATTAAATCTCCGTGCTCATCAACAGCTAAAACAATAACATTAGTTAATATATTAATATAAGTTGTCCTTGGCTTATGTTTACTCAACCTTAGCTATAACCCTTACTTCACAAGACTTTGACAAAAAAATATTGCCACTCTAAATACAAAACTTTATTGACTAAAGTATTAAGATCTGTTAACACTCTAAATATTAATATAATTTAACAAAAGAGAAAAATGAGTATAGAAGAAAATATGATTAATGCAGCTTACTCTGGTGATTTAGTAAGTTTGAGAGCGCTACACACAGATAACCCACATATATTGTTAACATCAGTTGTAAATCAGTTTGGACATGGATTAATACACATAGCAACAAGTTCTGACCATTCTGATGTAGTTGGCTTTTTGCTGGAGAATGGAGTATCTGCAAACCAAGAAGCACCTGGTCATATTACAGCTTTAGACATTGCCAATACACATCAATTACCAAATATCGCATATTTGCTCTCTGAAAATGGAGGATTTGCAAATCATCCGGGGCCTTCCAATGGCATTATTTATAATAACCAAGCTTCTCGGGGTATTGGTCACACACTTCAAACAGTGCAAGCAATGAGTATTATGTGACTAATGGACCAACCGGCCCTGATGGAATTCCAGAAATAACTTATGGTGACTGCGACCCCTTTGGCGATTATGCTTCAGGAATATAAAGTTTTTTATATTTGCAATAAAGGTAGTGTTTATCTTCAAATTATAGAGAAAACACTACCTAAACAAATTCAGCTATATAATTATTCGTGAACATTTAGCCCTTCAACTACGACCTCTCTGAGATGGTCTATATCTTTTATTTGGAAAGCATCTTCCTCCACTACATCTTCACAAATAAATATATTTTAATATTAACATTTATAAAATTCTAATACCTAAGAAATTATATAGCTCTTTTTCCACTTCCATTCAATAGCTACTGCATAGCAATTATAGCAAAAAAAAACAAATTCCTATTTGACATTTAGGCTATATCGTATTAAAAGTATAACCTCCATATAGGATTTTGAGAAATTAATTATGTACGCAGTAATAAAAACAGGTGGAAAACAGTATAAAGTTTCAACTGGAGACAAAATATCTGTTGAAAAGTTAAAAGGTGACAAAGGTAGCAAAATTGTCTTTGACGATGTTCTATTAATCGGAGATGGTGAGAAGTTAGTTACTGGCTCTCCTACTATCAAAGGTTCATCTGTTCATGCTGAAGTTTTAGACCAATTTAAAGATGATAAGATCATTGTGTTTAAGAAAAAACGTAGGCAAAATTACAGACGTAAGAAAGGTCATAGACAGAATTTGACCCAAATTGAAATTAAAGAAGTAAAAACAACAGCGTAATTGAGTTAGATATATGTCACAAAAGAAAGCCGGTGGTAGTTCGAAAAACGGTAGAGATTCAGCTGGTAGGCGACTCGGAGTCAAAAAATACGGTGGCGAAGCAGTAATCTCAGGTAATATTATTGTACGTCAGCGTGGCACAAAGTTTCACCCAGGTGATAATGTTGGCATGGGAAAAGACCATACTTTATTCTCACTCACTCAGGGTGTAGTAAAATTTACTAAGAAAGCAAACAGCAGACAATTTGTTAGCGTAGTCTCACAATAATCTGTCTACCCTCTTCTAAAAACCGACTTTATCAAGTATCTATATGAAATTCTTAGATGAAGCTAAAGTATACCTAAAAGCTGGAGACGGAGGACGTGGATGCCTGTCTTTCCGAAGAGAAAAAAATATACCCAAAGGCGGACCTAATGGTGGAAATGGTGGAGATGGTGGATCTTTAGTGATCACTGCATTAAACAACCTTAACACACTGATAGATTACCGATATCAACAACATTTCAAAGCTCAAAAAGGCGAACATGGAAAAGGACGCGATATGAGCGGAAAGAAAGGAGAAGATTTGGTACTAGAAGTGCCTGTAGGAACTCAAGTTTTCGCTGAAGACAACCAAACAATGATAACAGATTTCACACGTGTTGGCCAAACAGAAACTATTGCATATGGCGGACGAGGAGGAATCGGAAATGCCGCATTCAAAAGCTCTACAAACCAAGCACCAAGGAAAGTGACAGTAGGTGAATCTGGAGAAGAAATGTGGATCTGGCTAAAATTGAAGCTTATATCTGACGTAGGAATTATAGGTTTGCCAAACGCAGGAAAATCTACATTCCTTTCAGTAGTAACCTCCGCCAAACCAAAAATAGCAGATTATCCATTTACCACATTGAAACCTCAACTAGGTATAGTGTATGTAAACCATGAAGAGTTTGTGATGGCAGATATACCAGGGCTTATAGAAGGAGCCAGCGAAGGGATTGGACTAGGGGATAAATTTTTAAAGCATATTGAAAGATGCAAAATATTACTTCACCTAATTGATATCACCTCTGAAGATATTGTAGGTGACTATAAAACAATTAGAAAAGAACTAAAAAATTACAGCGAGCCACTCGCAAAAAAAACAGAAATTCTAGCTTTGAGTAAAAGCGACCTTCTTGATGATAAAGAATGCAAAAAAATACAAAAAGAAGTTGAAACAAAACTAAAGCAAAAAGTTTTAGTTATCTCTGCCGCTACTCAGAATAATACAGAAAACCTATCAGAATATTTACTCAACAATATATAATTGAAGCATATTATCGTGACCTATTTTGATTCTTTTCTTTATGCTTTTCTGCCAACATTTCCAAAACTTTATGACCTCTTACTTGAGTATTAACATTGCTCTTTAGTTCTTCTAAAGCCTCTTTCTCAAATTTATCAAAAATTCCTATAAGTTTATTTTTTTCTTTATTTAAAAGTTTTTCTTCTTTACTCTCTAGCGTTTCTCTTGTTTCTCTTTTTCGACACATACTGTATATAGCTCCAGCTACTGAAGTAGCAGTAATAGCTAATGTACTACCCACAACAGCAACTGGAATACTATTGTCAGCATCAGGGCCACCTCTAACAGACGCCACACCCAGCATCAAACCAAGAGGAAGAAAAACACATGACATAAAAGCAATTGAAAGAAGCTTAATACCGCAACATATAGATCTCACACACATCTTTCTTTTTAACTTATTTACATTTGGATTTGCCAATTCTTGAGCAAAGTCATCTACTCTCTTTTTTACATTCGCAACTTGATCAGATAAATCTTTCATAGCTTTCATAGAATTTTCTTTAGGGACTCTAAGAAGTTCTTTCGCATCTTCTTTAACACCTGTTTGATTTTGAAATTCGCCTTCAATGGCGTCATCTAAACCACCAAATATATAATCGTTCATGCCTTCTACAAAACCATCTTTGTTAAATCCAGCATCTGTATTATTTTGAATATATATATCATCAAAAGCTTTTAGCACTTCTGCTGCGTCTAATTTTGATTTACTCATAACTACACCTTTTATAAAATCAATAATATAATAACTGTAGATTTAACTTGTTAAGAAAAGATTAATGTGACTTCGCGCTTATGCACTCAAGGACAAACATACTCAGGTTTAACGATATTTCATATTCTATACTTGATTATCAGCGCAAAAGGCTCTATATATGTAGTCTCATTGACGCGGGGTAGAGCAGCCCGGTAGCTCGTCAGGCTCATAACCTGAAGGTCGTTGGTTCAAATCCAGCCCCCGCAACCAATCTTGAAAGTTTACATTCTCATGCAACAACCCAAAGCCATTATATTAGATAAGAGTTTCTCAGTAACAGGATTACAAGCGAGAACTAATAACATGAATGAGTCTAGTTCGGAACATGCGAAGATAGGCGATCTGTGGAGCAATTTTTTCCAGAGCCCTTTACCGGAATATGCTAATAAAAATAACCAGGATATTTATGGTGTATATTCTCAATATGAATCTGATGAGAATGGATATTTCACAGTAACAGCAGGAATAAATTCAGAAAGCGCTCCCGCAGATAGCAATGATAACCACGAGGTTACTGTACAATCGGGTACTTATTTAGCATTCGAAGCAAACGGAAAACAACCCGAATCTATTATTGGTGCTTGGAAAGAAATCTGGAAATATTTTCAATCTTCTGACGCACCAAAAAGGAAGTTTACAACAGATTTCGAGAAATATATTTCCGATACGAAGCTGCAGATATATATAGCTGTATAAAGTTAGTGTAATGCTATTATCTAATCACAGCTTTTCATGGCTTTCTTAGTTTAATTACGCACTTGAACTGCCAGAAATTCCTTACACTCTTCAAGCTGCTCTGGATTAGCCAATTTACGAATGGATTTTTGTATCATATCAATACTACTAACCTTTAAAGGAATACTGCTACCTGTGACATGACATTTGTTATTTTGACACTTAATGTCTGAAACTTTAAACCATTGTGGATTCACCATATCTTCTTCTCTGAATTCTAAATCAACAGTCCTCACTTCTGACATGTGATCAATCTTAATCCCATAAACAGAAAAAATTGTTTGCACAACTGGATTAACATACTTTTCACTAACCACATCAAGCAGACTCAGATCTTTCTTCTTTATTTGAATCCCCATTTCATCCCACACTTCTCTAACCGCAGTATCTTCTAATGTTTGATCAGCATTAACAAAATCTTCATTACATCCTCTCATTCTACTGACATTATTTTTCTTAAAACCAGACAAATTATCTTCTGGAAGATTTGCTTCCATATAACCTTGAGGAATTGAAAGTTTATTATAGTGATTTCCTAACACCACATGAAGCTCACCTTTCTGATTTTCTGACAATACAACAATAATTGCACCTGCTGCCACCCTTTGCCATTTTGAAATAATATATCTACCACTATAAGGGCCTCCATCTGATTTTCTACTACCCACAGACAAATCTCCATCAGGAATTTCTGACTTGTTTAAATGTTCAGCTAAAGTCTTACGAGCCACTTCCTTAGAAACGCCATCCCACGAAGAATAGATTAAAGCATAAGGCAAAGCTTTTTCCCTTAGTGCTGGATTCATACTCTGCCAAGTTTCTTCTCTACTTAAAGTATTTAGAGAATCCCTGCTACCAAATACCCAACCTATAATAATGCTAATACATATTATAGATAATATTAGAAAAAATCCTCTGCTACTTGAATGGTAAAATCTGCTTAGTAAATCTTTTATTATCAATTGCTACACCCCTATCATGAAGCCTTAACAAATTTTAACCATAAACCTGTTAATTGCGGATTGGTAATCCTCAAATATAGTTTGCTTGATGATTCTTGTGAAGAAAATATTTCTGAATAAATACTTTTACGTCTGAAAAAGCTGCCTAAAACCCACAAGATGATAGATTTCCTCGAGAAGAACAACTTCATAGTTTCTCTATTACCACCACAGCACACTTCAGAACTTCTTATCCTTTTTATACTTCGACATATAGACTGATAGAGACATCTAAAAATGCTGTAGTCCAACCAAATAACAGTATCGCACCTGAGCCATATAGGAGAATTTATATCCGAGCTATTTCCACTTATTATCCATTGATCTTTTTTAGTAAAATCTTCAAGAATGTTTTTATATTCTTTTTCTGGTCGTGGCTTCCACTCAGGCAACCAATAACAATCATCTGTATCTAAATGCTCTAGAGTTAGCTTCTTAGATAATTTTTTAGCAAGAGTAGTTTTTCCACATCCACTAGTTCCTATAATAAAAACTCTTTTTAGGCTCTGGACCAAAACAAACCTTTTTTATATATTAACTGATCAATATATATTGA
>JAHZKS010000004.1 GCA_022600235.1 Alphaproteobacteria bacterium
TATCAGAACCTTTTTTAACAAGTAACTGAACTAAATCAAACCTGCCTTTAGAAATTGCTTCTATTAGTGGAGATTTATAGCCATTTTTTCTTTCCCACTGTTCAAGATTATAAGCCCCCCCCTTTTCAATCATCAGATCGATCATATTTGCACTTAAACCAGATTCTATTGCTTTAACTAGAAGACCTGTACTTATACGATCTGCTAAACATCCAGCATCAATCATGGCCTCTAATGTACTCTCTTGAAATCCAGATTCAATCGCTCTATAAAAAAGAAAATTAGAATCATCTGCTTTTACAAATTTAGCATTTTGTTTTAGAAAATAAAGTAACCATTCTTCTTTTCTTAGCACACCCACTATGTGTGGCAAAATATCATAATCTTTTTCTTCAATTTTAACCCCTGCCTTCATTGTAGATTCCAGAAGATCTCTATGCACAAACTTAAATGCAATCCTTAAAAAACTATTACCTTCATCATCGTGAACATTAACATTCGCACCACCTTTGATACAACGTACAACTCTAGCAATCTTACCGTCTTTAAGAAGACGGATTATATTTGCACCACTATAAGAAGAAGGGACTTCTTCAATATCTGGAGAATTTTGATGAGGAGATACAGACATAGGAAAGTTTTGTCTTAAATAAACAGAAAATATAGATTCACTCTTACAGTAAGGATGAACATCTTTAGAATTTTGATGAGGAGATACAGACATAGGAAAGTTTTGTTTTAAATTAATAGATGGTAACTATTTACAGCAAATAAATTATTTTGCAATAAACAATTTAAATAATATGAGTATTTGTTAGCAAATCTCTCAATCAAATCAGTAAATACGTAATATTATGAGAAGAATTATGATGATGAAAGATTATATAAAATAGTGAACGAACTATTATTTTCAGAGAAATACTTTTATTAATACTGTCTTAAACACCATCGCGCTCAAGCATCAATTTCTTGATATTACCAATTGCTTTAGCAGGGTTTAAACCTTTAGGACAGGTATTAGTACAGTTCATTATGGTGTGGCAACGATATAGTTTAAATGAATCTTCAAGATCATCTAGCCTTTCTCCCGTGCTTTCATCTCTACTATCTATAATCCACCTATAAGATTGAAGTAGAGTTGCAGGACCAAGATATTTATCACCATTCCACCAGTAGCTAGGACAACTTGTAGAGCAACAAGCGCAAAGAATGCACTCATACAAACCATCCAATTTTTCTCTATCTTCAATAGATTGAAGCCTTTCCTTACTCGAGCCAGAAGAACTATCTGTTTTGATCCATGGTTCAATAGATTCATACTGGGCGTAAAAATTATTCATATCAGGGACAAGATCCTTAACAACTTCCATATGGGGTAATGGAAATATACTAATGTCACCTTTTAAATCATCAATATGAGCAGTACATGCAAGAGTATTAGTACCATTAATATTCATAGCGCAGCTACCACATATACCTTCACGGCATGATCTTCTAAAAGTTAAAGTAGAATCTACACTAGCTTTGATATTTAATAAAACGTCAAGAACCATAGGACCATGAATAGAAACATCTATCTCGAAAGTATCTAGCCTTGGATTATTCTCATCTTCTGGGTTATATCTATAAATATTGAATTTACGCACCTTTGATGCATCTTTCACTTCACCCTTATGGGTTTTACCCTTTTCTACTCTTGAATTTTTTGGCAATCTTAGCTCAACCATACTTTCTCCCTAGTAAACCCTTTGTTGTAATGGAACTGTTTTTACGTCTTTAGTTAAAGTGTTAAGATGAACTGGCCTATAATCTAATTCAACCTTACCAGTATTTGTGTCCATCCATGAAACAGTATGCTTTAACCATTTCTTATCGTCACGTTCTTTGTGATCTTCACGAGAGTGAGCCCCCCTACTCTCCTTTCTATTGCTAGCAGAATGCATAGTAACAACTGCTTGCTGTAATAAATTTTCTAGCTCTAATGCTTCAGCTAAATCTGTATTCCAAATCAATCCACGATCAGAAATCTTTAAGTTTTTAAAATCCTTATATACTTCATCAATTCTTTTGACGCCTTCATCTAAAGATTTTTGCTCTCTAAATACAGAAGCATATGTTTGCATTGTATTTTGCATGTCAGATCTAATTTCTGCAGCACTTCTATTGCCTTTGGCATATCTGATTTTGTCTAATCTAGCCAGACTCTCTTCACCAGCATTCTTTGGCAGAGGCTTGATTTTTGAATCTTCTCCAAGCAATTCCTTGCAACGAAGAGCAGATGCACGACCAAATACTACTATGTCTAATAATGAGTTTGATCCTAATCTATTTGCACCATGCACAGATACACAAGCTCCTTCACCTATAGCCATTAAACCAGGCACAATAGAATCACTATTCTTACCTTTCTTGGTTACAACTTCAGCATGATAATTTGTAGGAACTCCACCCATATTATAATGCACAGTTGGAAGCACAGGTATTGGCTCTTTTGAAGTATCCACATTCGCAAATATTCTCGCAGTTTCAGATATACCAGGCAGCCTTTTATCTATAACTGCTTTGTCAAGATGCTGAAGATTTAGGTGGACATAATCTTTCCTAGGACCACAACCTCTTCCTTCTCTTATTTCAACAGTGATCGCTCTACTCACAACGTCACGAGAAGCTAGATCTTTTGCTTTCGGAGCGTATTTTGCCATAAATTTTTCGCCCTTAGAATTTGTCAAATAACCACCCTCACCACGGCAACCTTCTGACATCAGGCAACCAGCACCATAAATACCAGTTGGGTGGAATTGTACAAACTCCATATCTTGCAAAGGTAAACCAGCTCTTAAAGCCATAGCATTTCCATCACCAGTACATGTATGGGCAGACGTTGCAGATGCATATGTTCTACCATACCCACCAGTAGCAAGCACGACCATCTTAGCATGGAATCTGTGCATTTTACCTGTTTCAAGGTCCCATGCCATAACACCAACGCATTCACCAGACTCATTCATAATTAAATCTAGTGCAAAATATTCTATAAAGAATTTTGCCTTATGCTTAAGTGCCTGCTGGTATAATGTGTGCAATATTGCATGACCAGTACGGTCAGCAGCAGCACAAGTTCTTTGTGCAGACTTACCCTTGCCATATTCTGTTGTCATACCACCAAATGCCCTTTGGTAAATCTTACCTTCAGGGGTACGAGAAAATGGAACTCCATAATGCTCAAGCTCAATTACAGCATCAGCAGCATTCTTACACATATACTCAATTGCATCTTGGTCACCAAGCCAATCAGAGCCTTTTACAGTATCATACATATGCCAACGCCAGTCATCTTGACCCATATTGCTAAGAGCAGCACTCATTCCACCTTGAGCTGCAACAGTGTGGCTACGTGTTGGAAAAAGCTTCGATATACAAGCAGTAGAAAGACCGGCTTCTGCCATACCAAATGTAGATCTAAGACCAGCTCCACCAGCCCCTACTACAACTACATCGTATTTATGGTCAATTATTTCGTATTGTTGAGTCATATTATATATTAATAATAA
>JAHZKS010000014.1 GCA_022600235.1 Alphaproteobacteria bacterium
AATCTTTGGGGTTGTTGTCAGAGACGGAAGTTGAGCTTCCTGAAAGAGCGGTGCCAGTTTTTAGGGATGTATCTAGATGGAGTGATACTACTGCAATTGCAGCATCATATGGTTATGGTATATCAATTTCTCCTTTGCATGTTTCAATGGCTGTTGGCGCTGTCGGTAATGGAGGAAAACTTTTTTCTCCTACTATATTGAAAGATGCAGATAATGAATATAAACAGGTACTTAAAAAGAGTACCTCAGATAATATGAGAAGATTACTCAGAGCAGTGGTAAGATTTGGTTCAGGTAAGGCCTCTGCAGAAGGTTTTTATGTGGGTGGAAAGAGTGGGACTGCTAATAAGCCAGTTAATGGTGTTTATAGTGATAAATTAAGAGTTTCTTCTTTTGCCTCTATATTTCCATCAAATGATCCAAAGTATGTTATGTATGTTATGCTAGACGAACCTAAGAGTACAAAAGAAACATTTGGTTTTGCAACAGGGGGATGGGTGGCAGCTCCTGCTACAGCAAGAATTATAAAACGTATAGCTACACTATTTGATATGGTGCCACAGACTAAGAATAAAGAAGCTATAGAAAATAGTTTGTTTGTCGAGTATAATCCAAAATCTGTATCATCTTAAGAATATGAAAATAGAAAGGCTATCTAGTTATAAAAACATTACAGATGATTCTAAAAAGGTAGAATCTGGTAGTATTTTTGTAGCTATTAAAGGATATTCTGCAGATGGACATGATTTTATATTGGATGCAATCTCTAATGGTGCTGCTTTAATAATTGCAGATAAAAGATATGTTAATTACAGTAAGTTGCCTAAAGATATTCACATAATTACTGTAGAAGATTCTAGGGCAGCATTCGCAGAAATTGCTTCACAGATGTATTCTTTACCAAAAAATATTATTGGTGTTACTGGAACTAACGGAAAAACATCAGTTACATATTTTTATAAGCAAATACTAGATTTAATAGGGGAACATGTCGCTTCTATAGGTACTTTAGGAGTTGTATCAAACTCTAATTCTGATTACTTTAAAAAATTTGAAACCTTAACTACTCCTGGAATATCAAATCTTTATTATATATTAGATCAGCTACATAAAAATAATGTTGAGAATGTCATTATAGAGTTATCAAGCCATGGCCTTCATCAGAGAAGGATGAAAGGAATTAAATTTAATATTGGTGCTTTCACAAGTTTTAGTCAAGATCACCTAGATTACCATAAAACCATGAAAGAGTATCTTGAAGCTAAAAAGTTGATGTTTTCAGAGATTCTTTCTCCTGGCTCAAAAGCTATTATAAATGCTGATATGGATGTATCTGCAGATGTTGTAAAACTATGTAAAGATAAGGAGCGCAAGGTTTTTACTTATGGAGATAAAGGTGAATATATAAAGCTGTTATCTTTAAAGTTTAGTTGTGATGTTACTAAAGTCAGGTTTACCATTGGAGATGATGTCGTAGAGATTGATATACCAGTAATAGGTGTATTTCAGATACATAACATACTTTGCGCCTTAGCTTTGGCTATTCAATCTGGGTATGATAAAGATAAGTGCATTAAAGCATTGAGCAGTCTACATTCAGTGCCAGGCAGAATGGAGCTAGTGAAAGAGAATATAATAGTGGATTATGCTCATACAGATGATGCTCTATTAAAAGCAATGCTTGCTATTAAAGAAATAATGAGCTCTGGAAAGCTTATTGTTTTATTTGGATGTGGTGGAGATAGGGATAAAAAGAAAAGAAAGCTTATGGGTGAAGTGGTAGATAAAATAGCTGATGTAGCTATTGTTACAGATGATAACCCTCGCACAGAAGATCCGGGTACGATTCGGAGAGAGATAATGAGGTATTGTAATAATGCAGTAGAAGTTGATGGGCGTGAAAATGCTATAAAAAAGGCTTTGGAATTGAAAGGAAAGGAAGATTTTCTCTTAATTGCAGGAAAAGGACATGAAGATTATCAAATAATAGGTGCAGAGAAGGTGCCGTTCGATGATGCTCAGATGGTGAGAGATTTCTTAAAATAGACTATTTTTTTCTAAATTTATCTAAAACTACAACGTTATCTGATTCTTGTATGGTTGTTACTTTAGGTTTTGTTTTCTTTTTAGAATGTATTTTATTATCTTTCTTATCTCTGAAATTTAACCCAAATTTTACACTAGGGTCTGCAAATGATGTAATAGAAGAGTATGGTATCTCAAGCTCTTCATCTATTCCATCAAATTGTAAAGTGACTTTAAATGATAAGTTTTTTGCTTCGAAATGTTTAAATTGGTATTGTATAACAATGGTCATTTCTTCTGGATATCTTTCTAGTAATCTACGAGAAAGTTTTACTTCAGGATCTGACGTTAAGAAAGATATATAGAAATAATGATCACCAGGTATTTGATCATTTTTAATATGACGCAAAGCTTTTTTTATCATATTCCAGCGTAATTCATCTACAAGTGAATCATAATCTATTACTCTGACCATTCCTTCTTTTAAACCTGTTTTATTAAATTTCGTAAGTGGCAGGCTTCTGTTGCCCGGTGCCTGCCAGACCGCGTATTAGCCTAGCGATTAAGCAGCAGCTAATACAGGTTGTCTATTGTCGTTTGCATTTATTGCAATTTGATCCTTCGCTATAAATAGCCAGCGGTGTCATACTGGGTAAAAATTATTTCTTTATTATGCGTGTCGAATCTATGTCGCCCCCATTATTTTTAATGGTGGAGGCGCCGGGTACTGCCCCCGGGTCCACTACATCTATTCCAAATAACCATTTATCACCATAGGCTTTACAAGTAAAGCCAACGCCATTATATATATAAAATCTGAAATTTTAAAGTATTTTGATCTAAAAAAGTACTTCACACTGGAAGAAGAATAAACTAGTATTTCTATATATACTAATTTCCTAAAGAGAGAATCGATATGCCTAAGGATGATACGCTAGAAGATACAGTGCTAGAAAATATATCACAAACCCACAGAGATATTTCACCAGCATTAGAAGAAATACTACATAAACCAATAAAAATATTAGATCACGGATTTATTAGGGTCATTGATTACATGGGTAATGACTCATCTATCGTACAAGCAGCTAGAGTATCTTATGGTTCTGGTACTAAAAAAGTGAACCAAGATAAGGGGTTAATAAGTTATTTGATGAGGCATTATCATAATACTCCGTTTGAAATGTGTGATATTAAATTTCATATTAAACTTCCTATATTTATTGCAAGGCAATGGATTAGACATAGGACTGCTAGTGTGAATGAATATTCAGCTAGATACTCCATTCTTGGTAAAGATTTTTATATGCCTGAAAAAGATCAAATGGCTGTACAGTCTAAAACCAATATGCAGGGTAGGGGAGATTTACTTTCGCCTGAGCAAGCAGAAAAGGTATCTGCGCTTTTAAGAGAAGACTCAGAAAGATGTTATAAGCATTATGAGGAAATGCTCAATGAAGATGCAGAAGGTAATACTGTAAATGAAGATAATCCAAAATTTGCTAGAGAATTAGCAAGAATGAATCTTACTATGAATTATTATACCGAATGGTATTGGAAAATTAATCTACATAACTTGCTTAACTTCATCCGTTTAAGAGCTGATAATCATGCTCAATACGAGATTAGGGTATATGCTCAGGCTATGTTAGACATAGTAAAGAGATGGGTTCCATTTACTTACGAAGCATTTGATGAGCATCGTATGAATGGCTCAAATATTTCACGTAAAGGTATGGAAGTAGTAAAGCAAATGATTGCTGGCAAGGAAGTTACTCAAGAAGAGAGTGGCATGACAAAAAGAGAATGGAATGAATTGATGAATACGCTTGGTTAATTCAAAGCTTTAGAATTTTGACTATTATTTCTCTTTTTAGATAATAAATATATTATTCCCAGTGTTGCTCCATAGAACGATATTTCCAGCGCTGTAGGGTTATCTATATAGCCTGTGAAAGTATTTAGTACGCTTCCCAAGAAGCTATTCTGAGAAATCAGCCAAGAGCTATTCCATAATGGATTTTGATATATAGGGATTATTTCGCTCGAAGCAAGCAGATTAGCCGCTTGTGATGCCATTCCAGCTGCTATTAAGGAAAGCATTATAGATGTGACCTTGAATAAGTATTTGCCAGATATGCTAATTATTCCTCTATATAGGAATATTCCAGTTATAATTGCAGTGATTGATCCTAGGATTCCTCCTATAAATAGTGAATAGGCGCTATCATTTGAAGCGGTTATAATTCCATAGCTAAACATTACGATCTCAGAGCCTTCTCTTAAAATTGCCATAGCTGTGATTATGCTTATAGAGAACAGAGAGATATTATCTGAATCTATGCAGTTTGAGAGTTTAGATTTAGTATCACGATGGGCGTTTTGCATCCAAACTACAGTCCATATTATCATAGAAGCTGAAATTAAAAGTATGGTAGCATTAGATATTTCTTGGCCGTATCCGTCAAAAGATTCAAATATATAATTGGCACAAGCAGCAATTATTATAGACCCAAAGATACCTGCTACTATACCTGAATTAATATATAAAAATCTGTTTTTTACTCCTTCAGTGGCTGCAGATATGATGCCAAGAAGAAGTGATACCTCTAATATTTCTCTAAAAAATATAATAAATAATTTAAGCATACTATCTATTTTATTATTAACTTACCTTGAGCTGTTTCTGGATTGAACTCTCCAAAAAACTTGTATTCTCCTGGTTTTAATGGTCCTACGGTCACAACTATTTTTCTGTTGCCAGCTACTATCTTCTCGCGCTTTAAGTCAAAGCTTTCAAATTCTTCTATTGTTTTATCCTTGTTGAAAATCTTCAGTTTTATTACTTTATCTTTTGTTGTTTCTATAATATTTGGATAAAATTTATGATCTCTAATTTCTATTTCATGTATTTCTTTTTCATATGCTATCGCTGGGATAGTGATCATAAGAGAGCATATTGATAAAAAAATATTAATTCTTCTTCTCATTTCTTCAATGAAATTCGTTTTGTAGCTTGGAGTATTGATGAAAATATAGAATTAATCAAGCATTTTTCTAGAATCAGCATTGACCCACTTACCAGCTTTATCGAGAGTCCAGAGTTTGGTGTTGTAATCTTTGCTCGTATAAGACTGATACAAATTATAGAATTGAGATACATTAGAGTCATCTTTATTCCCGTATACCATGTAAATATGGTTCTTAAAGTTTGTGTTTGAATTTATATTTTGATTATTCAGTATTACCACCACCTCAGGGTTATTTGATAGTTCATCTATAGATGTAGATACTAGAACTGGTTGAATAGATTTATTGTCTTCCTCTGTGCTTCCATGTGGTATAAATTTCTTAGTAGAAAAACTCCATAGAACATCATTAATCTCTCTCATTTGCTGATCATCTTTACAAACGATAAGACAACGCACATTTGTATTATAGATTTTAAATACAAGATGAGGTAGTGCCTTTTCTACAGGAGTAGAGGTTAGGTGGTAAAAGGAAACTTCTTTCTTCATGATTCGTAATTATCTCTTACAAATTGATTCAACAGCCTTACACCAAATCCTGTTGCTCCCACTTGACTTATCTCGGTGTGTTTATCTGTGGTTGTAACACCGGCAATATCTAAGTGCGCCCATGGAACATCATTCACAAATCTTTGTAAGAACTGAGCAGCTGTAATACTTCCTGCACCACCTCTTGCTGCTCCTATATTTTGCATGTCAGCGATTTTTGAATCAATCATTTTATCATATTCTTTGTCTAATGGAAATCTCCATACTTTCTCACCGGTTTTAATTCCTGCATCATGAAGCTTTCTTGATATCTCATCACTGTTAGAAAATAATCCAGCATATTGGTTAGCAAGAGCAACTAGTATAGCTCCTGTAAGAGTTGCAAGATCTATCATAAATTCTGGCTTGTACATAGATTGTGTGTACCATAGGGCATCTGCAAGGACTAATCTTCCTTCTGCATCTGTATTTAATATCTCTATTGTTTGGCCAGACATTGATTTCACAACATCTTCTGGTCTTTGTGCGTTACCATCTGGCATGTTCTCAACAAGCCCTATAACTCCAACTGCATTTACTTTAGCATTTCTTAGTGCGAGTGTTTTCATTAACCCTGTTACAACAGCTGCTCCTCCCATGTCATACTTCATTCCAAGCATGGCTCCAGCTGGCTTTAATGATAATCCTCCAGTATCAAATGTTACTCCTTTACCTACAAAAGCTAATGGTTTCGCATCTTTTTTTCCTCCTTCCCATCTCATTATGGCAAGTTTTGGTTCGGCTCTACTTCCTTGTGCAACACCTAGTAATGCATTCATTCCAAGTGCAGTCATTTCTTCTTTATCAAGGATTTCAACTTTTAACCCAGTTTTCTTTAATTCTTGGCATCTACGAGCAAATTCTTCTGGGTTTAAGACATTTGGAGGTTCGCATACTAGATCCTTCGCCATAGTCATCCCTTCGTGTATGCTTGTATATTGCTGAAATTCTAAGTTGGCAACATTAGGAGATTTATGAACAACTTTTATTGTCTCCAGTTTTGTATCATCTGATTTTTTATCATCCTTCTTTTTCGTCATATATTTATCAAACTTATAGTCAGATACTAAACTTCCTAAAAGCATGTCGTATATAATGTGAGAATCCTTTTCTGAAGGTGCAACAGATGGTGATATATATAATGTTGCAGATTCTGAATTCTGATTTGCAGCTGCAGAATATATTTTTTTTCCTATACCCATTGTAGCTGGTATATCAAGATCATCAATTTTACCAGCACTTATAACTGTAATGTTTTGTATTTTATTGCTAGAAGTCGGAATTGATATAGATTGTCCTTTTTTGCCTTCAAACTTATGATTTTTCAATACTTGTTTTAAAGAAATATCTGATATTTTTTCTATTTCTTCTACAGATTGAGGCATGTCCATAGAGTCTGTAGTTAGTATTATGATATTTGAGTGATAAGTTGATATTTCTTTAATAAACTGAACTTTCATAGTGTTTTTTCAATAAAAAGATTTAAGTACAATATATTTCTAATATAGTTTCACAATAATAGGAAGTACAAGTTATTATCAAGATAAAAAAACTTGTTATTAATGATGTTGATGTAGAGGAGATACATTATTTGCTTTTTGCATCAAAAGTCATCACTATTTTACTCCTTATTGAGCGGCCATACAAACTGAATCATAATAGAAATCAACAAGCTCACAAAGAAAGTAAATAATACAACCACGTATAATCTTTGTAGGTCACTCATATTAAAATCTGCGGTGTAGCTTTTTATCAAAGCCAGAGGTAAAAAATGGACTGCAAAGATTATAATAGAATGTTTGGAAAAGAAATTGAGTAGTTTACTTTTTCTGTAGGCGAATCTATCTAGTAAGCTAAAGAATGATGCCGCTGACATAAATATCATTAATATGTATAGTGAGGCAAATATAGCTGTAGTTATTAGTTCGCTACCGAAGAAAGGAGCTTTGGGAGTAATAAATTTTATCAATAAATATAATATGATTACCTCTAATAGCCTGTGTAGCCATTTAGAAGATAATTCACCATTTGCAGCAAATATATAGTTTATAAACTTCTCAGAGCTGCCAAATAATACGCTAAAGAAATAAATAACAAAATATGTAAGTACAATGTTTTTTTGTATCCAGAAAGGTCCTATATGCCACCATTCATTGCTATTATCTGCGATAAGTGAAAATTGCACTTCTCCTGAAGTATTGCTAAAAAAGAATGCAAGAAATGTTAATGCAAAACAAGAGCATATTAACTTTGTTATGCTTGATTCTTTAACAAGAGCAATGATAGTTTGAATGAATCGTGAGAAAAACTTCATGAATCCAGCGATAATTAGGTCAAAGAGCAATACGCTAGAAAATATCCATGCTGGCCCAATTTTCCAAGTTTTGAAATAATCTTCTGTGATATATTCCCAGAAATTATATTTTTGCATTATGCTTGGGTTTGAAAAGTAATATGAAAGAGGCATTATAATAAATGCAGATATTAGAAAAAGTTTTCCTAATATACAAAATCTGTCTTTAAGAAATTCTTTTACGCTTGAAGATTTTATATGTGAATTCACTGTCAGACCAAATAAAAATAGCAGCAATGGTGTAATAAAAACGCCACCAGTTATATTAAAAAAATCAGAAACGCTTGTTTCTGGTTTAGAAAACAAAGATATGAATGAAGTAATAGGAGTTGCGTTGGAATTTGCTGAATTGCTAACCAATGATAATATGACTGCAAAAAAATAGACATAGTTTATAAAAAGAAAGTTTTCTATACGAGTTTGCTTCTTTGAAATATTTATCATAGGTAACTGATTTAAATTGATAGAGGTCTACATTAATGAAGTTATTAAGAATGTAAAAAAAAATATTAAATAAAGAAGTATTTTATCTGAGAGATGTTTCCATATTGTGTCTTGGAGACATTGACAATAATGCTATATAATTATATAAATAACTCTCTTGAACTCAAGCAAACCGCTATGTTATCTAATATCAGAAGGCTTAAAACTCATTCAGTTCATGTTGGTAATGTAATAATAGGAGGAGGTGCACCTATTGTTATTCAATCCATGACTAATACAGATACTTCTGATGTGGATGCAACTGTGAATCAGATTTTAGATCTTGAAAATGCTGGATCTGAGATTATTAGAGTGACTGTAAATGATATAAACGCAGCCAAAGCTGTCCCCAAAATTGTTGAAGAATTATACAAACAAGGTTCAAGCGTACCTTTGTCTGGGTGCTTTCATTATAATGGGCATACTCTTCTGACTGAAGTTCCGGAATGTGCTTCTGCTCTGGCTAAACTTCGTATTAACCCTGGTAATGTTGGTTTTGGAGAAAAAAGAGATATTCAATTCGAGCAATTCATTGGGATAGCTATAAAGCATGATAAACCAGTGAGAATAGGGGTTAATTGGGGAAGTTTAGATCAAACTATAGTAAATAAGCTTATGGATGAGAATGCGAGTTTGTCTATTCCAAAAAGTTCAAACGAAATACTAAGAGAGGCTCTCGTTATATCGGCGTTATCTAGTGCGCAGAAGGCTGTTAATATTGGTCTTTCAGAGAATAAAATAATTGTATCATGTAAAACCAGTAAAGTTCAAGATCTGATAGCTGTATATCGTGAGCTTGCATCTAGGTCTAATTATGCTCTTCATCTTGGTTTAACAGAAGCTGGAATGGGTGTAAAAGGTACTGTTGCAACTGCATCTGCTTTATCTATATTACTTCAAGAGGGTATCGGTGATACGATCAGGGCCTCAATCACTCCCAAACCTGGACAGTCAAGAACTGAAGAGGTGTTGTTATGTCAAAATATTTTACAATCTCTGGATATTAGATCTTTTATTCCTCAAGTATCTGCGTGTCCTGGGTGTGGTCGTACGACAAGCTCTTATTTCCAAAAATTAGCTCAAGATATAGAAAGATTCATAAAGTCTGAGATGCAAGTGTGGAAAACAAAATATTCTGGTGTAGAAAATATGAATGTGGCTGTGATGGGATGTATAGTAAACGGACCAGGTGAGAGTAAGCATGCAGATATAGGAATTAGCTTGCCTGGGACTGGAGAAAATCCATCTGCTCCAGTTTTTATAGATGGAAAAAAGGCTCACACTCTAAGAGGTGATAATATTACTCAAGAGTTTAAGGAAATTCTGTCTAAGTATGTTGCTTCTAAGTATCAGATTAAAGAAAAAGTTTAGTTTGCTTCCTATATCA
>JAHZKS010000015.1 GCA_022600235.1 Alphaproteobacteria bacterium
AAAGATTCTACACTAAAAGCCTTATATTAGTCAACAACATGTTTCCAATACTTAATACACTCATTATAACCAAGGTTATTTTCTACAGTAAATTATTAATTTCTTATTGAATACTCAACTAAAAGTTGTATGTTGTGCTTTGTGCACAAGTATGCATTAACTGTAAAAATCATTTTATAGTAATAAGAATTTTAAATATATTATTGAGGAGTCATGAGTTATAATTTTAGTATGAATACAAGTGAAAAACCTACAGAACCAAGATACCCTCATAGGACTCTATTTCCGCTTTTAAATAACTAATCGAGGAGGCATCATGTCAGAAATCACTCACCCTTGCCACGAAGGCACTTATTACAATCCATTAACTGGACACCGATGTAACATAATCACTAAAGTAAATAACCACTTTCTGTGCTTCCCAGAAGAATCACAATTGGAAAATACAGCTTGGATAGGTGGGGCAGCAACAATATTTTCAATAGCTATTTATTTATTTAATCCAAGAAATAAACATACATTGTTGAGTTATAACGCAGCCATGGCAGTACTTATGGAAAGTGACAAACTATTCCATGAACAAAATGTAGAAGTAATGAATATACCTATAAAACTTATAGAAGAATACACAGAATTTAGAGTTCAATCACAAGATCGTTGGCCTCAGATTGCAAAAGATGAATCATTACAAAAAGATCTTCTCACTAACTTCAGCCACTTTGAACAATATTGCACAACACATTATCACGCTGATATTTGCTCCCCCCCACCTGTATTAGCATTATCATGTCATACTAATAACTCAATCACAGGAGAAAATAACACAATTATCGACGGAGTATAAGTTTAGTGCTTTTTATTGACTTTAGTGCTCTTAGGATGCAAATTTTGGATTCTTTCAGGAACCTCTGATAGATCGATAATTTTACCTATCTTCACAGCTTCTTCTCCCTTATCTATTTCTTTCTCAGCACCAGATTTTACCCTTTCTAATAGATCTTCTTCTACCTTTTTTTTCTTTGAATCTTGGAAAGCTTCATTTATAAGAAAAGCCGCCGCTTTCTCTCTTGCCTTTATCTCAGGTTTTGTGAGCTGAGGACCCGCTGCAATAATAATACCTATATGTTTTGCCACTTCACCTAGATCAGATATCTTTGTTTCACCAATTCCACCAGATATTAGAGTAACAAGATTACCCTCCTGATATTCTAGAATATCTATAGATTTATCCACAAGCTTTCCTTTCTCATCTTGCCTACGCACTACCAATAGCGCATTTAACTCACTCCTAGGAGAAAATGAATATAGATCTGGCTCAACAGACTTTTGAACCAATTTGCTACCAGAAACCTTATAGGTTAGCTTTCCCTCCTCCTTATCGCTTTCTATCGGATCAATGCATTTTAAAGAATTATCATGAACATGCCTTTTTAACTCTGCTAATAAATGATAATTAATTAACTCTCTTTTATCTGCCCCTAAATTGCTAATAATACGGTTCATTTCTTTTAATTTTGCATCAGTATCTTTTAGAGGTTTAATTGTTTCAGGATAATGTTCTAGCATATAATGAAAGATTATCTGACCTTTCCCACCAGAAAACACAAGCACGTCATTAGTAAAAATATCTGATCTTTTTTTATCATTATCTTTTTTCACCTAAGACCTCTCTTGATTTTTATCTCCTCTATCTTTTTTAGGAGTTGGAGTAGTTGGAGGAGATAAATTACCGTGACTTTCTTCTTTCACTTCCTGTACAGGCACTTCTGTATTTTTTCTTGCTGCCGCCGCATTTGCTGCATCTGCTTCTTTCTTTGCTCTATCTTCTTCAAATTGAGCTCTTTTAGTCTCTTGCTCTGCTTTCTCTACTTTATCCCTTTGCTCTGCTGCTTTTATTCGATCTTGTCTCTCTTGTTCTCTTTGAGCTGCAGCCTTCGTCCTTTGCTCTGACTCTAATTCCTCTTCACGCTCTTTTAATTGTTTTTGATTCGTCTCTAATCTTTCCACCATCTCTTGAGCTTGAGTTACTTTTAGCGACGTATTTTTTTCTAGCTCAGCAAATTCTGCTTGTAACTGCTCATTTTGCTCAAGCAAGATTTGACCATACTCGGCTGCCTGCATTATTAGTCTCTCTTTCTCTTCTAGAGCAGATTTTAGCCCTTCAACATTTCTTCTCTCTTCTTCAAGAGCTTTGCTTAACTCATTCATTTGTCTTTTTTGAGATTGCTCAGATTCTTCTATTTGAACCTTAAACTCTTCATCATACTGACCTTGTATTTCTGTTCTTATACTACTCTCAAGGTTTTTTCGAGATTCCTGTAATTTTTGAAGTTCTTTTTTCAAACTTTCTTCACGCTCTACAGACCCTTTTAAATTAGCTTCCATCTCTCTTATTGTTTCTTTTTCTACTAGATCTTTATTCGCAAGCTTACTCAAAGCATCATCTTTAAGTTTTGTTGCTTTCTGAACCTCTTCTTCTAAAGTGAGAAGTGTGTTCTCTGTTTGCTCTCTAGTTGCCTCTGATTTTCCTAAACTATCTTGTAGCTTTGTGATATTTAGTTGAAGTTCTATGTTTTTCTCT
>JAHZKS010000016.1 GCA_022600235.1 Alphaproteobacteria bacterium
TAGTATCAAAATCAGGTATAGTAGGTAGTAATTCTAGTTCGATATCAAAAGATAAAGGCTTTGTATCTTCAAATTCTAAATTCTCAATTTTTGGAGCGGTAGAAAGGGAAAATTTATTTTTCTCAACCATCTCTTTTGTTGAAGATGTAATCAATGCATCTAAAACCTCTTTACGTAGAGAGTCTTTATGCTTTTGTTTTATTACAGAAGCGGGTACCTTACCATCTCTGAAACCAGCTATTTTTGCTGTTTTTGCTATTTCTACTGCTTTATCATCTATAGCAGATTGAACCTTGTCTTGAGGTATAGTAACCTTAAATTTTCTTATTAAATCTTTATTTTCTAGTTCTTTTATTTGCATTTTACATCCAATTATTTATTGGTGCGGGTGAAGGGACTTGAACCCCCACAACTTGCGTTACAAGATCCTAAGTCTTGCGCGTCTACCAGTTCCGCCACACCCGCACATGAAAACTGAGTTCTATAACATAGTGATATATTTAAGAAAAAACAAGCGGTACATGAAGTTTTTGCACATAAAATCAAGAAAAATCATCAGTAACTTCTCCAGGAAGGTACTCCACATTAGCATCACTTGTGTTATGATCTGAGGTTTGATATTGTGTGAATGTGCTTTCTATAGCATCAATTACTACAAAAACTAATCCTGAATACGCTCCTTGTTCTGCATTTTGTTTTGTCATGCCACAAAGAAGTGATGTTCCTAATTCTGCGCCAAATATTCCTAATGATATCTGAGGCCTGTCTAGATAATTATAAACAAATGTATATCCACAAGACATGAATATAGAAGGAAGAAGGCTAGGTGCTTCACCTTTTAAATAAGCAGCTGAAAATGCATAAGTTATCCCACCAGCTAATCCTGAATCTATATTTATTAATGCAGTTGTTGAGTAGTTGTCATATGGGCTGGAAAAATAGGTGCTTATTTCTTTTTTTGTAATACAGCTCAAGAAATATCCAGCTGAAACTACTGATGTCATAGTTCTTAATTTTTGAGGATAATATTTATAAGCAAATATAGTAGTTCCAGGAGCTACTATAACACTGGTTTCATAAGCGCATTGTTGAATAATACCTATCTGTGTATTAATAAACGACATAAATTACTTCTATTTTGTTCGGCCGCGGATTATACTGGAAGGTGAATGGTTATTCAAGCGGTAATAGAGTTAATATAAAGACTTCATGGCAAATAATAGAGAAAAGTGTAAGATAAATGAGATGATACGTATTGACCATGCTGGTGAGTATGCGGCAAAACGTATCTATGAAGGGCAATTAGATTATATCAAAGACAAGGATTCAAAAGAAAAAATCCAAGAGATGGCTAAAGGTGAAGAAAAGCATCTGGCCTATTTTGAGGAACAGCTTCGTGCAAGAAAAGCACGTCCTACACTTTTATTCCCGCTTGTGGATAAGCTTGCGTATTCAGTAGGGGCTGTTACAGCTATGATGGGTAAAGAATCTGCTATGGTATGCACGTCTGCTGTAGAAGATGTAATCGCAGAGCATTACTCTAAACAGATTGAAGGTCTAGACGATAAAAATTCTGACCTTAGAGATAATATAAGAGAATTTCGTGAGGAAGAGCTAGAGCATAAGCATATTGCAGAAGAATATGAGTTGAGAAGGGCGCCTGGCCATAAGGTGCTTAATGGTATAATTAAAGGTGGATGCAAAGTTGCAATAAAATTAGTGAAATATTTATAATATTTATTACTAACTATTCTATCTTATTGTTAAGCATTTCATATGCAGCCCCAGTATCCCAAGCGAAATTAGAGATGTCGATATCCTCTTTTTGATGTTTATTTGGAATGATGTGGTGAGAATGGTGCTCTTCTAAATTTATTTTTCTTAGTAAAGAATATGCATAATTACCTAACAGACACATTCTGTTAGCAAACTGGTATTTATTTTCTTTAATGTCCCAGTCTTCGTTCCAATATGAACATACTGAATCAGATATTTCTTTATATTCTGATATTCTTATCTCTAATTCTTCTTTATTTTTTATATCTTCACATATTTTATCCATTCTATTAAAAGTCTTTTCTGGAATTTCTAATTTTCCAGATTTTATGTCTTCAAAATATGTGTGGCAGAAAGTCTTGAAATAAAAATACAGATTAGATATTCCAAATATTTTACAATAATCATCATAATTTATTTTAACTAAATTATGATCATTCAGTATTTCTTTGATTTTATTTCTGCATTGGTCGCCATGATAACTCATTGAGGGATTATTTGGCTTTGCATAGCAGTTTTCTACTATGCTAGATTGTTTTGTTATGTTGTCTATGCCTAAAGACCATGAGTAGGAGTTATTCTTATCTGCGAATTGTATTGTTTCTCCACCAACATCATTTACAGCAAAACAGTCAAAACTCTGTTTTTTATTTATAGTAAGCCATGCAAATCTACCTTCTTCTTTTCCAGTAATTGTTTTTATTTTATTTAGAATAATATTTTTACATTTCTCTTTGTTTTGGCATAGAGGTTTTAGCTTGGAGAATAAAGTAGATATATTATCATAAAATCTTTGTTGATTATCTTGTGATACTTTATTTCGCATACCTCCTGTAGCAAGTAACCCCCAATAGAATTTTGTGCAAGAAGATTTTTTTATATGATTTAGTATGGTTTTGTTCAGCAATACATTGTTAAAATATTGTTCAGCAGTTTTATTTTGTATAGAGTTTGCATAATCATCTGCTCTCTCTCCTAATAGAGTATATTCTGCATCACTATCAATGTTATTCTTTGTTAGGTAAAGAGAGTCATTCTTGTTTCGTTGAACTAAAAATGAGAAAAAGGAAGTTTTGCTGCTGCTAGCTTCAGAAATAATTATACATGAGCCTTCTTCTATAAATTCTGTTGTTGGTTTAGTTGGAATATACTACATAGCTAGTATTAAAGATCCTAAAAATAGAATAAATATTATTTTCTTCATATTGGTTTTGCCAGTTTTAGTAGAATATAAATGTAAGTATAATATGATTTTGATTTTGCTATTGGAAAAATATAATAAATATTATTTCTTGTGAGTGTGGTGTTGTGATATGTTGCAAAAAAATATAGTTCAATGCTTGAAAAATAAAAACTATAGATTATTATGCCTATATCAATTTCGTCTTTATCGAGTGTGCATGAAGATAAATTGCGGGTGTAGCTCAGAGGTAGAGCGTTACCTTGCCAAGGTAAATGTCGTGGGTTCAATTCCCATCACCCGCTCCATTCTTTTTATTATTTGTTATTCAGAATTACTTTATAGCTCCAGGTTTCTTAACATCCAAAACCATCTGGCATTGTGCCAACTTCCTATCTATTAGAGAAACTTAATATGATTTCGAAGTTTTAATATACCCATCATGTTGAGTAATACTAATAGACCACCAGACAAACTCATTATCATTATTAAGTTTATTTGATCTGTGAAGTAGGTGGAGATAAATGCAATTAATGCATATGCAATATATATATATTTACCCCATTTCTTGCTGAGGAATCCAGCGCTTTTTATACCCACGGTAAAATATGCAATGATAGTAGTGTAACCAGCCAGGAAGAATATTATGCTCAATATTACATCTGTATATGGGAAGTAGTCAGAGATAGCTTTTAATATTACTTCTGAAGGTTCTTTAAAAGACGCATCTGTCCATATTCCTGTAACCAGTACAACTAGGATGCTTAGAGTGCATATAAAAGTATCTGTTAGCTGTCCAAATATAGCTAGTTTTGCTTGTAGTTCTGGATGTTTTGTTTTTGTTTCGCTTTGTATAATAGAATCATATCCGATAGCAATATCCCCTGAATATACTGCTCTTGCTACTCCATAGTGAATTGCCATTATCATAGAGCTTCCAGCAAATCCTGCGACAGGTGCATAGCCTGTGAATGCTCCAGTTATTACATCATACATTACTGTTGGTAAGGCTGTATAATTATAAGATATAATCCATAAACACATGCATGCATAAAGAATCATAAAAGGAGGCATTAGCACAGATGAATAATTTGCTAGTCGGTGCACTCCACCCAGAGCTGTGTAAAATACTAAAATCAATAATGCAGCTAAAACAAGTATCGGGTTAAGGTCAAATGTAGAAGATACTGTGTAACTGATAATTTTGAATTGAGATATCTCCACCCCATATATACACATCAAAAGTGCTGATAATATAGGAATGATTTTTCCTCCAAATGCTTTCTGCAGGTAGAACATAGGTCCTCCATCATATCCTCGTTTGCCATTTGGCACTCTATATTTTACTCCTAAGTAAATTTCAGAATATTTAATTAGCATTCCAGAAAGGGCGGCTATCCACATCCAGAATAAAGCTCCTGGGCCTCCAAGGGTTACAGCAGTGATTACTATCACTATATTTCCAAGTCCTATCATGCCACCAACGGATGCAAAATATAGTTTAAATGGGTTTATTCCATGGTCCTCTTTGTTTTTTTTGACTCCATGTAGGTCTTTAAAAATGCTTTTGAAGTTATATAATACCTTAAATTGAAAACCTTTTGATCTAATGGTGAGATATATACCTGGTAAAATAACAAGATAAACACCTAGGTAAGACCAAAAAAAGTCATCTATTTTAGTTAGGAAAGAGAGAAATGTTTCAAGCATTTTTTAGTATCTTAAAGGTGCAAAGTTAGATTATTTATAAATAGCTGTCAAGCGCCTAGCTTGCTTTTAAGGCGGTTTACTGCTAACTCAAATCCTTCCTGCCCTATTGAGTGTGCTAAGTTTGGATATCCATGCTTTTCTACTTCAACATCATTAGCTTTTAATGCATCATATGCGTCATGCATCATTTGTATAGGCAAGATATCGTCTTCTTCTCCGTGAATTAGTACAACAGGAGGTTTAGATTTTATTTCTTTTTTAAGTAGTTGAGGGCCAAATAAAGCACCAGAAAAACCTACTATAAGAGCTGCTGGTTTTTTTCTCCTCAGTAAAGAGTGTAGAGATACTATCGTACCTTGAGAGAAACCAACCAAAGCTAGATCTGCTTCTGTTAGTCCAAACCTTTCTAGTTGGTAGTCTATAAATTCATTTACAGTTTTTTCTACTTCATTTAACTGAGACACCAATTCTTCTTCAGTAACATTTTGTATGCTCTCTATCCATTTATATCCAGCCATTCCAGGGTAGTATGGATGAGGGGCATTTGGAGCTATAAAGTAAGTGTCTGGAATAAAGCGGTTTAGCATACCAGCAACATCAATTAAGTTGTTGCCATCTGCTCCCAATCCGTGAAGCAATATTATTAATTTTTTTGGTTTTCTACCACTTCGTGGCTTTAACTCTGGTCCTGTTAGCATAGTTTATATTTCTAAGAATTGGTTACAGTGTAATTTGTACATATGCCATGATAAGCATCTGTTGTAATTATGTACATTAAATTGTTTATAAAAATATAGTAGTGCTTGCTAATTTTATAAATTTAATTGAATACACTGCAACTTGCAGAAAGATATACTTGACATTATATACTATAAGTTGTAATATGCAGGTGTGTTATTAGGAGGGAGGGGGTGAACAAGATTGTAACAGACGAATTTTTTCAAAGTGTGGGCAATCCGATTGTTAAGTTAAAACTGAACCCAGAAGGTGGTTATGCTCTGCATCATGTTGAAAGTTTTGACTTTGCTCCATATGAATTCGAGTCTGTAGATAGAGCAGGGGTGTATAAGTTAGTGTCATCTACGTCTGCGATTTTATCTTTCCTTTTTATGAGCTGCAATTTCTGTAGAACACATTCTACTCAGAACGTCATCGCTAGCTTTTTTAAAATATTCTTAGTTACGAGCTTTACTGGGGCTTTAATCTTTGAATTCTTTGGTGACTCCAATTCCTACGACTACGAATTGCTTAATACTGAGATTAACCAGGCTAATGATTATTTGCACTCGAAATTTCCTTGTATTGTGGGGTGGAGTAGTAAGTTTGAGTATGATCCTGCAAAAAATATAATAGACCATATATGCGTATCTCCTCACAGGATGGAGCTTTCTGCTGAGATGCGGAATAGGTTTGACGCGTTGCAATATATAGAAAAATTAAGACATGAAGGTATAGAAGTTATTTCTGAACTACCTGGTGATATTCATCATGATGAGATGTAGTCGATATATAATTTAGTTTATAAGAGTTTTTTAACTAAGAAAGAGGAGAGTATGAGTAATAATAAAAAATATAAACAGGCGATTGAGTGGGACGGTGTTCATTATAGAAAGGGAGGTAAGGATACATACGTACATTTCAGCAAAGCTATACCAAATCCTGAAGACGGTATTTTGTGTACAGATTCTGGCTATACGATTTTTAGTAAGGTTTATCCTGGATCTTGGTGTGAAAAGAGAGTAGCACAGGTTGGTGAACAAATAGATAAAATGAAGGCATCTATCAATGATCTGCTCGGTTGGGACATCAAAGTTACTGTCGATGGTGAAAAATGTTCCTTATTTACTCATGATTATTGTGTTAAATCTGGTCGAATTAAGGTAGAGCATAAATTGCCGGATCGTCCATCGGAGGAATATTATGATGTATTAAAAGACTTATGCCATTCTAAGGTGCTAGTGTATGGCTTAAATCATGATGTGGAAGGTGGTTTCCCTGATTTTCAAAAATCTTACAATAAAGAATGCCAAAACAGTATTTGGCAGGACCTGGGTTTCGGTAAACATTATAAGCCGAGTCACTGCTATGCTGAGCATGGTTATGAGCAAGTGATAGATCCGGGTTATATTTATAATGGAGGTAGAGTATGTCATCATTATAAGCTTGATTGCTCAAGCGGTACGTTGTTTTCTGCAGAGACTGATGGAACTTGTGTTGGCGAAACTCCGTTAACGTGGCATGAGGTAATAGGTGAGTTGTAATTGGTTTATTTCAGATAGTAATCATTGGCTTTTTGCTAAATTTGCTACTCTGAGCTATGATGATTCTCCACGTTACCATGGGAATGGGTGGGAACCTTATATAACTAGGTCTTCCCATGAACTGGTTGGCTTTTTTGCTTCATCTTTTGTTAATCATGATCTTAAAGCTGTGGTTGTGGCTTTTAAAGGCTCAGACATTAAGTTTCCTTTTAGTGATTGGTGGGGATCCAACATCTGCTTTATAAGTTCTATAATGAAGTGTGAACCAGCTCAATATGTTCATGCAGATTCTTTTGCTAAAAAAATATTGGAGCACTATGCAGGATACTGTGCCGTTCTGGTTGGACATTCATTAGGTGGTGGATTAGCGCAATTAGTTGGGATAAAACGAGATATTCCGTCAGTTACTTTTGATTCTCCTGGAACGTTATATCCAGCGCAACATCTATTTTCAGAGAGTCAATATAAAAATGCTAAGATCATAGCGTATGTTTCAGCTCCAAATATAGTTAATGGTGCTGGAGAGCATTTGGCTCCACTTATTGAAGTTGTTGATACTACTTTTATTACAGATTGTGATTTGTGGGGAGGCTATCTGCATTTTACTCTTTCTCAGCATGATATGGAGAAAATTTTAGATAGATTTGATGAAGAAACAGGAAAGCCGATTAGATCTACTTCTACAACCAGGGATGGAATGTTTAATACCCAAGAGAAATTTGCTAAATTATGTGGTGCTGCTAACAGTATTGAAATGCAATATTTGGTTAATTGTCCATCGGTGTTGAGTAAAAATGAAAGTTTAATCAAACTATTGAAAGGTAGTATGATTTTTGAGAAAAATTTTATTCAAATTGAACAGAGTTTTCCTTTTCTAAAATCTGGGAAAAAATGTGAGGGGTATAGTTACAAAGTTCTTGCTGAAGAGTATCGCGAAGAAGTATTAGAGCAAACAAAAAATGAATTTTATGACTACATAAATGCTAAGTCAAAAATTACTCAATCTAACAATAAGGAATCAGGTGTGAGGCAAGATGCTGGCAGTAATGATGTTGTGGATATTTACACAACCTATGTAAGGTGGAGTATGGAATCTAGAGATGTTATCTTTTATGGGAGAAGTATGAAGGATTTATGTGGCGAGTATTTATGTCATGGTATCTCAAAAACTCCAATTCATGATGAATTTTAATATTTATTGGTTTTCCTTTGTGGTTAAATATATAAGGAAATAGGACTCTCATTGATATAGCTTGATACTGTATTGTTTCCTGTTAAAAGAGGGGGTTACTTTTTTTATGATGGTCGGGGCAGAGAGATTTGAACTCCCGACCCTCTGGTCCCAAACCAGATGCGCTACCAGGCTGCGCTATGCCCCGAATTAAAGAGATTTATAAGTTTATTTTCATTTATAATCAAGGTTTATTTGGATATATTCAAATTATTTAGTATTTTTTCATTCGCATCATGGGATTTCTTAGGGTACAATTTTTGTTGTGAGACTGAGAAGTTCTGCTGGGCTAGTGATACCATTAATATTTTGTTAATATTATAATATGATAATAGGGTAATTGATATGCATA
>JAHZKS010000017.1 GCA_022600235.1 Alphaproteobacteria bacterium
TGTTAGCAACCAAAGTTGACTTTTTCGCTCTTAGTTTATGTGTAGTGTTGTGTGGATTGCTATGTTATGGGGTGATGGATTTTCATGTTTATGGAGATAAGAGTGCTATTACTAACTTAGGTGCTGTAGATTACTATAAAAATAATTTTGGAGCAGATACCGGTCTTCTTTCTATAGTAAATTCTATACTAGCTAGTTATAGAGGTTTTGATACTTTTGGAGAAACTTTGGTAGTTTTTGTGGCTGGTATATCAATATCATTAATACTTGAAAAAAAGGTTTTGAAAAATAGAAAAAAATGAATAACAAAATCCTTGTAACAATATCTCAAATGATTTTTCCATGCATTATTGCGTTGGGTTTTTATGTTCAGATTAATGGTAGTGATGCTCCTGGTGGTGGGTTTCAAGCCGGAGTGATAATGGCTTCAGCTTTTATTATGCTGTGTTTGGTTTTTGGCTCAAGATTTATGAGTAACATTTTGACTATGCGCAAATTGAAGATTCTTGCTGTGATTGGAGTATGCTTATATGGAGTTACTGGTTTAGTGTGTATGTTATTTGGAGGAGAATTTCTAAATTATACAGCTATAGAGAATGATTTCTTTCCTAGACAAACACTAGGCATATTATTGATAGAGTGGGGTGTTGGTATTACTGTATTCTCTGTGTTTACTTTTGGATATTATATGTTTGCAACTAATGGAGGGAAAGACAGTGACGCTTGAATATTTGCCATATATCATGTGTGTGTTTGTAATCGTTATAGGGGTTTATGGAATTGCTGTTAATGGTAATTATTTTAAGAAACTAATTAGTCTGGGTATTATGCAAGCAGGTGTAATTGTGTTTTTTATTTCTGTAGCAAAAGTGCAAAATGCTAGTGCACCAGTAATGGACTGCTTAAATTTTGATAAATGCGGAAAGCTAGTTGCAAACCCATTACCTCATGTTCTGATGTTGACAGCTATAGTTGTAGGTTTTGCTACTTTAGCAGTAGGTCTTTCATTGGTTGTGAGAATAAAGAACGAATATAATACGATAGAAGATAAAGAATTAGAAACAGAATAATATGATGAAGAATTTATTGATGTTAGAGATGCTGCTGCCGATATTAGTCGGGGCTTCTCATATAATAAATAATAGATCTCACTTCGTATATATACTCACCTGTGTTGTGAATTTATTCGTATGTATTGCATCTGTGCTTTTATGTCTTCACGTTTTTCAGTTTGGAGAGATGCATTATTATTTTGGCGGTTGGTTACCTCCTGCGGGAATAGAATTTAAGATTACAAAATTAAACTCAGTTTTTGTGTGTTTCATTTCACTGATTGCTACATCTACATTCCTGCATGGAAAGAATGTGATGTTTGATGAGATTGATTCTAAGAAGATAAACACTTTTTGTTCTGTGTTTTTAATCTGCTTTTCTGGTTTTATAGGTGTTCTTCTGACGAATGACTTCTTTAATTTATACGTGTTTATAGAGATTTCTTCTTTGGCATCATACGCATTGATTTCTATTAGTAGAAATAAATCTTCTATAAAATCTGCGTTTTGCTATCTAATTATTGGTAGTTTAGCAGCGACATGTATTCTTATAGGTATTGCATATATATATTCTGTGTCTGGTACTCTTAACATGGATGATTTTATTAGTAAATTTCATGCTATAAAAGAAACAGGCGCTGTGCGTATCGGTTATTGTTTTATTCTAGCTGGTATTTTAGTAAAATCTGGTCTTTTTCCTTTGCATACCTGGTTAGTAGATTCATATAGAACAACCAATGCTTTTATATTGCCATTTTTAAATGGTACTTCTTCAAAGATTTTTATTTTTTTAGCAATCAAAATGACATACGTTGTATTTGGTGTGCAATATAGTTTCCATTATCTTAATACTAGTTTTTTACTTTGTACTATGGGCATCCTAGCTATAGTTGTGGGTTCATTCGCGGCCTTTTATCAAGTTAGCCTTAGAAGTATGCTTGTGTTTTCTGCAATAGCACAAATTGGATATAGTTTTATTGCATTAGGATTAGGCACTAAAGCTTCTGCGGCTACTTCTATAGTATTTCTTCTTTCTAATATTTTAGCAAAGTCATCTATGTTTATGCTGGCTGCAAATATTTTCCTAAACAGAAGAAGCTATGATGTATCGAAATTATTTAATTTGAAGAGCTATATGCCAGTTACTGTGGTTCTATTTGCGATAAATGGTGCTAGTGTTGTAGGTCTTCCAATGACAGTAGGGTTTATTGCAAAGATTTCATTAATTATAGAGTTATTGCATAAAGATATGTGGGTAATGTTAGCGATTGTTTTGGGTGCTTCTATTATATCTATTTTATACATCTGGAAATTTTTAGAAGCTTTTTTATACAGTAAAGCCGGTAGCATTAGTGATGCAAAAAGAAAAAAAATTATAGGTACATATTCAGAAAAAAACATGAAATTTTCTCTGTCAGTAATACTATGTTTAACTGCTGTGAATTTACTTTGTGGTCTGTTTTTTGATAGTTTCGCAGAGTTTGTTAATGATTTGATTTTTATAAGGTAGTATGAATTCTTTCGATCATAAAATTGAGCATCTCACACTATTAGTTCTAGCAGCTCCTTTGTTATGTGTAATGCTATCTCTAATTTTAGGTAGATTTAAAAATTATCTTTCTATCTCTATTTTTATTGTTAGTTTTTTCTCTGCGATTCTCAATTTACTCCTTATTAGATCTTTTTTATCGTTAGGGATAGGATTTATGAATATAAAACTATTTTCTATAGTTACTGTTAACATAGAGCCAATAAATCTGATTTTTATGGCTATGGTGAGTTTCCTGTGGTCTATGACAAATTTATATTCAATATCATATCTCAAA
>JAHZKS010000005.1 GCA_022600235.1 Alphaproteobacteria bacterium
CTATCAAATCTATATAGTTATGTCTCAACTTAAGATTTTTCTTGTCGCTGGTGAATCCTCAGGAGATTATTGTGGTGGGAAGCTTATTGCTAGCTTAAGAAAGCACTATACAGGAAAGTTGATTTTAAAGGGTGTAGGCGGAAACTATATGAAGAAAGAAGGTTGTTCCTCCATCTTTCCTATGTCTGATATTGCAGTTATGGGAATAGCAGAGATCATTCCAAGTATATTCAAAATAATGAAGTTAATTAACTTTACTGCAAAGAAGATCAGAGAGTTTGATCCAGATATCATCGTAACAATAGATTCTCCCGGCTTCTGTTTTAGAGTTGTGAAAAAACTAGTATCGTTAAAAAGCAAAGGCACAAAGTTTGTACATTATGTTTCACCCTCTGTATGGGTTTATAGAAAGGAAAGAGCTCAGGAGATGGCAAAATATTATGATTTGGTATTAGCATTATTGCCGTTCGAGCCTCAGTATTATAAAGGTACTGGACTTAGATGCGAATATGTAGGCCACCACTTAATAGAGAATGATTGGTCTGGAAATCCTAGTAATTTTAAGAAAAAATACTCGATAGATAAAGGTTCTAAGGTAATAGGTGTTTTTGTTGGTAGTAGGAAGAAAGAAATGCAAGAAATGATTCATGTCTTTAATGAATCCATTGATAAATTTCTCTCAACACAAAAAAATGCAAATGATTTTATGGTAGTGTATCCCTCTGTATCTAAAGAAGCTACTCAGTTAATAGATAGATGTGCAAGTCATTACAATTTTCCTTACCGGATAGTTGAGCTAAATTCTTATAAAGATAAGATTGATATGATGAGTGCTTTCTATATGGCTTTGATAAAGTCAGGTACTTCAAGCTTAGAACTAACTTTTGCACAGGTCCCTATGGTTGTGGGGCACAAAGTACATAAATTGACTGCGTTTATAGCAAGAAAGATATTTAAAGTTTTTCAGAATATAAAATATGTAAGTCTCACCAATATAATATTAAACAAAGAAGTAATTCCTGAGTTTATTCAAGAAGAATGCACGTTTAACAATCTTGTGTTGGGTTTAAATTCTATTACGTTGGAAAAAAATAGAAATAGGCAGGTTGCTGATTATAAAAGGGCAATTAAAAAGATGGGCCTAAATGGAGAGTGCAAACCAAGTGAAAAAGCAGCTAAGAAAATAATAGAGTTGCAAATATAGTTTTGGATGTTGTATGATGTCCAAGAATGAAATTAAATAAGTAGGTGGGTTATGGATAAGTCTAAAGCTTTAGAAGCAGCGTTGTCACAAATAGAGAAAGCATTCGGTAAAGGTTCAGTGATGAAGCTTGGGCAGAGGGCAGCAGTGAGTATTGACTCTGTTTCTACCGGTTCATTAGGGATAGATTCAGCGCTTGGTGTTGGAGGATTGCCTAGAGGAAGAGTGATAGAAATATTTGGGCCCGAAAGTTCAGGTAAAACTACCATAGCGTTGCACGCTGTAGCAGAAGCTCAGAAATCTGGTGGATCATGTGCTTTTGTAGATGCAGAGCATGCTTTAGATCCTGAATATGCACAAAAGCTAGGTATCAACATAGATAACTTAATCATTTCGCAGCCAGATACTGGTGAGCAGGCATTAGAAATCACTGATACGTTAGTGAGATCTGGAGGAGTGGATTTAGTGGTTGTAGATAGTGTTGCAGCTTTAGTTCCAAAAGCAGAGATAGAAGGCGAGATGGGGGATTCTCATATGGGTCTTCAGGCAAGATTAATGAGCCAAGCTCTACGTAAGCTTACAGGATCTATAGCAAAAACTAATTGTATAGTAATATTTATCAACCAAATCAGAATGAAGATTGGTGTAATGTTTGGTAATCCTGAAACTACTACTGGTGGTAATGCTCTGAAATTTTATTCATCTGTTAGAATAGAGGTGAGAAAAGTTAGGTCTATTAAATCTCAAGAAGAAGTAGTTGGTAATGAGACAAGAGTGAAGATAGTTAAGAACAAAGTTGCGCCTCCTTTTAAAATTGCAGAATTTGACATTATGTATGGAAAGGGAATCTCAAAACACGGTGAGATAATTGATTTTGGTGTTAAGTTTGACATCGTTGAAAAATCTGGATCTTGGTTTTCTTATAAAGGAAATAAAATTGGTCAAGGAAAGGAAAACGTTAAAGATTATCTAAGAGATAATCCTTCTGTTTCTGCTGAAATTGAGTCAGATATTAAAAACAAGCTTAATGAAAGTCGCGTAGGTGAGAAAATAGTTGATAATGCACCTACGGAGGAAGAAATAAATGTTTAATCTAGAAGGTAAGAATGCTCTTATAACTGGTGCAACAGGAGGTATAGGTTCTGCTATAGCTACAGCGCTTTACAATCAAGGTGCTAAGGTTTTATTGACTGGTACAAAAGAAGACAGGCTAAAATCTCTTGCAGCTGACTTAGGAGAAAGAGCATCGCAAATTCGTTGTGATCTTTCTGATGAAGCTCAAGTTGGTACTTTAATAAAAGATGCAACTGAGATTATGGGTTCGGTTGATATACTAATCTGCAATGCTGGAATTACAAGAGACACTCTTACAATGCGAATGAGTAATGAGATGTTTGACGAGGTCATTAACATAAATTTGCGTACAGCATTTATACTGAATAGAGATGTTATTCGCGGTATGATGCGCAGTAAGTGGGGTAGAATAATTAATATATCATCCATTGTGGGTCACGTTGGTAATCCAGGCCAGGCTAATTATTGTGCATCTAAGGCAGGTTTAGCGGGTATGAGTAGATCTATATCACAGGAGGTTGCCTCACGAGGGGTGACTGTGAATTGTATAGCTCCAGGTTTTATATCTACTCCAATGACTGAGTCATTGAATGAGATGCAGAAAGCTCAGCTATTAATAAAAATTCCAAATGGGGCTATGGGAGAGCCTTCTGATATAGGGTATGCAGCTCTATATCTTGCAAGCAATGAGTCAAAATACGTTACAGGGCAAACGATTCACGTTAATGGTGGAATGTTTAATTCTTAAAGGTTAGTTTTTGCTAGATTATTATTTTTTTTTATGATACAAAGTAGCCCTTAATATTTTTTTGATTCTTTTTTTAAACTAAAAGGTAGAAGGTGATGACAGACATTGAAGCACGAGTAAAGAAGATTGTAGCCAAGAATTTAGATATAGATGACGAGTCTTTCGTTGTGAAGAGGGGGAGTACTATTAAGAAC
>JAHZKS010000018.1 GCA_022600235.1 Alphaproteobacteria bacterium
AAATCTCTAATATCTTTTTCATCATCAACTATAAGAATAGTGCTATCTCCCATAAAAAACCTAAATTAAATTCTACCCTTCCATTAGTGGGAAAGTAATAGTAATCACTGCTTGTTTATCTTTGTCATTCTCCATTATAAGCTTCCCGCTGTGATCATCAACTATTTTTTTCACAATTGCTAAACCAAGTCCAGTACCTTGATCTCTTGTAGTAAAATAAGGCTCTGTGATTTTGGTTAATGTTTCTTCATCAAACCCTACACCATTATCTTTTATCACCAAAACAGCATTCTCCCCTTGTTTGTTCAGATGCACAGATACTTTACCAATTAACTTCGATTTACGACCTCTCAGAATAATTGATTCTTCTGCGTTTTTTAAAATATTTATAAGCATCTGGTTTATTTGGGTGTAATCACAATATACCATTATGTTAGATGATATTTTTGTGAAATATTCAATATTTGATGATACACATTTTCTTGAAAAGACTATCTCTGATACTAACTTACTGAAGTTTGATTTCTCCATCACAGCTTTCGGCATCCTAGCAAATCGTGAAAACTCCTCTATTATTCTGCCTATGTCAGATACATGTTTTATAATAGTTCCTGTATATTTTTCTAACATATCTGGATCTTTTACTTCATTTTGATATTTCTTTCTAATCCTCTCAGCCCCTAAATGTATAGGAGTCAAAGGATTTTTTACTTCATGAGCAATACGCCTTGCAACATCAGACCACGCTGCATATCTTTGAGCATGAGCAAGTTCTGTTGTATCATCTAAAGTTATAATGTAGCCCGTTACCTTTCCCCTATGTACCTCTTTTACTATCTTTGTTAGAAGAATAAGTATCTTACTACCTATCTTTACTTGAACTTCAATCCCAACATTCTTTCCTGACCTTGTAGATACTTGATCTATGTATTCAGAAATCTCAGGTAGTATAGACTCGATCTCTTTGTTTTTTGATTTTTTTGGATCAATATTAAGCAGTGTAGAAGCAGCATCATTTAACAATGATATCTTTCTTTCTGAAGTAATAGCAATAATTCCTGTAGAAACACCAGCTAATATTGCTTCACTAAATTTTCTCTTATCATCTATCTCGTTATATGCAGACAAAAGTTTATTCTTTTGTTCAGCAATCCTATGAGTCATAAGATTAAAAGCTCTTGAAAGATTTGCTATCTCATCATTCACTGGGCCTTCAGAAACTCGAGTGGAAAAATCACCTTTTTGAACCTTCTTCGTTGCTCGTACTAGCTTAGCTATAGGATTCATTATTTTCCCTGCAAATATCATACCTACATACATAGCTGCCAACAAAAGAAGCATTGATAGCATTAAGAAAAGAAAAATAAACTTTATTTGAGTTTTAAGTATTTGAGTCTTTAAATTATTATATTTATGTGCTGCACCCTGAGATTTTTTAACATGCTTAACCACTTTTTCATCTATATATTTACCAACCACAAGAAAACTATGAGGAATAGAATGCAAACTAACCATCGCACGTATTTTATTATCAGAATTTTTTATAACCACTACCTCACCTGAAGCGGCTTTATTATAATATTCCTCTGGAAATACCTCCAAAGATAGAGAAGCACCAAATTTACTGCGAATAATTGGACGATGATTATTAAATATTACAGCCTCAGACAGTGCGTTCAAATCGGCTAAAGAAGACACAACATCTGAAAATAATTTTTGATTTGTTATTAAGTTATAACGCACTACGTTATTATCAACCTCTAAAGCCATAGCTTTAGCCCTAATTTTTATAGCATCTGTGTGCTCTCTTAAGTAAGATTCAGCAACCACAACTGACTCATCTAATACAGTGCTGACTCTTTTATCAAACCATGATTCAATAACTATTTGAAAAAACATGGTAGAAAACACAGCTATCAATATAGCAGGAACGCCAGACAAAAGACTAAACATAACCATTATTCTGGTTTGTAATCTTGACCCCTGGGATTCTTTCTTACGCTTTATCCATAAGGAAAATAGCTTTCTAGAAACCAATATCACTAAAATTAGCAATAGGATAAAATCTATCAATGATAAGATTACAATAAGAGTTGGATTAGACTCTAAATAATCAGTGTGAACTACTGCTACATAAGTAAATAAAGAAAATAAAAAAGCCAAAATCGCAACAGATAAGGCTACTTTTTTATATGAAAAATAATTTTTGATTTTCTCTAACACAACATCCTATTCTGATTCACACAAATCACCAAAATATTCACATATTTCTTGCAATGCTTCTTTTGGAGTTGCAATTTGATTAAATTTTACTCGGAACTGACTAGAATTTTTTAAACCCGATGAATACCAACCAACATGCTTTCTAGCCATACGAACACCTATATCTTCTCCGTAGTAGTCTATCATGCTTTGATAATGCTCTAAGACAATTTTTAGTTTTTCCTCTAGACTTGGATCATCTAAGATTTCTTTGTGCTCAAAAAAATGCATTATTTGGTTTATAAACCAAGGCCTACCGTATGCCCCCCTACCAATCATCACACCATCTGCACCTGATTCTTTCTGGCTTTTAACTGCATCCTCTAATGTTTTTATATCTCCATTAACAATCACAGGTATTTTTACAGCATCTTTCACTTTTTTTACAAAAGCCCAATCAGCATTACCATTATAAAGCTGGCATCTTGTTCTACCATGAATTGTAAGCATCTTTATGCCTAAATCCTCTGCAATCTTGGCAAGTTTTGGAGCATTTCTATTGCTATCATCCCACCCTGTCCTCATTTTCAGGGTGACAGGAACTTTAACTGATTTAACAGTTTTTTCTAGAATAGCAGCTGCTAATTTTTCATCTTTCATCAAAGCAGAACCAGCATTACCACCGACCACTTTCTTAACAGGGCATCCAAAATTAATATCTATTATCTTTGCTCCCAGGTCTTCATTTAGCTTAGCGGCTTCACCCATAACATCTGGATCACAGCCAGCTAACTGTATAGAGGTTGTATCTTCTTCATCAGAGACTTGGCATTTTTGCATAGATTGCCTTGTCTGGAGTATCATAGCCCTACTTGCTATCATCTCTGAAACAACTAAACCAGCACCACATTTTTTTACTAATTGGCGAAAAGGCATATCTGTAACGCCAGACATAGGAGCCAAAATAACAGGATTAATGCTTGTTGAACCGATAGAAATCATTTGACCAAGTGCTTATATATTAAAATAAATAATCCATAGAAACCCCAGATAGTATATAGAATTCTGGTATTTTTTCAATATATTGTTTGTTTTACACTTACACCACCAATAAAACTCTCGTCTAGATCATAATTAGGCTTAGTGTTTTTTGAATTTTTACTTGAATTATTTTACGATTTATGCTATTTATTTCAAATTAGTTAATATTTGGAAACCATGCCAACAGATTTAAGAAGTATTTCAGCAGTAAAAGATAAAATTATATACAAAAGCACTGGAGCACCAGGAGATGAAGAATCTGGAGATGAAGAATCTGGAGATGAAGAATCTCAGGATAACAAAGATATCGCACTTAGGCATCTATTATCATTACCACAAGGAAGACCAGAAAGGCAACTAAAAGAATTGCTCGAAGAAACAGATGAATTCTTAGATGTTACTATGAGTTTAATATATCAAGGAAAAGTAAGGCCACTCTCCACAGAACTTAATCCACTTCAAACCAAAGAATCACAAATAAAATTTATATTAGACAGAGTATATTTACTTTTACAGGGAGGCTTTAATAAACAACACTTTAAAACAGATGATTTTTTAGAACAATATTTCAATTTCCTTCCAGCTCTAAAAAAAGAAATTATTGATGTTGATGATCTTTTTAGAATAGTCAGAGCAACTTTAGAACATAAAATCTTTCCACTATCCCTGTACGTTTTTTTAAGACTCAACCAAGAAAACACAGAAGAAAATACAGCTAATTTTATTATAACACATAAACTTAATAACGTTATTCCTGAACCTAGACTTTTGGAATTATTATACAAAATAAATTTCAAAGAAAATTCTCTAACAATTGAAGATTGGAGTATATTCTTTAAACAAGGCAGAATTGATCCATTAGATTTGGAAGCATTGATTAACCTTAATACAAAAGAGATTAGCTTTGCTAAAACTATTCTTTACACCGAACCAAACACTGATTTAAAAATAGCAGTACAAGCAGCAACAAAATTAGAAACTCAAGAACAACAAGACTTATATCTACAATTTATAGGTAGAAACATTCTACCTGATAATGTTTTATATGCTATAAACACATTTGAAACTCAAAAACAACAAAACTTCTATCTAAAACTGATATCAGTAGGGTTCTCTCACTCTAATGTTTTATCTGCTGTAACCACATTTGAAACTCAAGAACAACAAAACTTCTATCTAAAACTGATATCAGGAGGGTTTTCTCACTCTGATGCTTTATCTGCTGTAAACACATTTGAAACTCAACAAATACAAGACTTTTTCGGTTCTATTGTTCCAGAGCATACAAAGAAATTTATTGAGTTAATACAAAGACAATATTTGCCTATTGAGCAATTACAAAATTCCATTTCCAGTTTTCAAGAAGCTGCTGAAACAAATCAGAACCTTTTTCTAGAGTTACTATATAAACGTATTAGTTTTGAAGAATGCCAAACCATTCTTGATCTTTCAATTACACTCCAAACAGAAGAACAAAAACAATTTTTTGGATATTGTATGGAAGCAATCTATCATGATCCAAATAGCTGTTATCATGATATTAATATAGAAGCAGCTAATAATATTCTTGAATATGCACATAATATTCAGACACCACAAGATTTAGAAAGTTTTAAAAAAGTAACAAATATAAAAGATATAAATACAGTAGCTTTTTTCCATGGGATTCATACAGTATTACAAGTAATTAGCACAGCATTAGACGTTATAAACTCACTTACTGCAGAACAATTAGATTCATATATTTATTTAAGAACACACGATGTAAAACATGCTTCTGCATTAGGAGCTTCAAAAATATTATTAGGAAAACAATTATTTGTTTTTCAAGATCTTTATGACCCCAATAAAGACTTATATGGTTTTTATGATAATTTTTTAGAGCTTAACCCTGCTTTTAAAAACGCCCTACCTTTATCAGAAGAAGAATCTGCTAGGTACGAAATAGTTAGAAAAGATCATCCCCGTATGGGATGGCATGAAGCACTCCAAGCAGCAAAACTCACAGAAACACAGTTTAACTTTGCATTAGATCTTTTAAAAGAAACACAATTACCGTTGCTCTATAAAAACCAAAAAGTAGTAGATATTGTAGCACAACTTAAAACGACACATCAACAACATATGTTTAAGCAATTGGAACCTTATTCTCTAGGACCAAAATATGAAGACACTGTTGAAAAACGTATTCTTATTGCTAAGGTTGCAGACAAGATATTGCCTCCGGGCAATATACTCACTCTTATGTCATATTCTTTAACATATTCTTTAACTCATAGAGATGAAATAGCCACTTTTTTGAATAGAATCACAGGTGGATATATCGAAGACTACATACCAGATAGAGCACAAGATTTATTCTACGGACCACATCTATCTTCGTTTGCAACACTTACTGGAATACTATCTCTAATGTTAAACCCTTCTGCACACTCAGCTTCACTTGCTGGATATGCATTTGCACGAACTTTAAAAGAATCTGGAACACTAAACCCCGAAGATCACAAAGGCTCTTATTTTGAAACTCATGTTCATTTTTTAAATAAAGGCTTAGATCTTCTACCGGTAGTCACACCATTTTTCGCAGCTTCAGGTTATGCAGCTGCTAAAGGATATGCTATTTTCAGAATTATCCCTATGATTACACCTTACTCTATTATACCGATAGGAACTATAGCTGTTATGTCTTTCTCTCATTACTATGATGAACATAGTATTATGAATGCAGTACTAGAAGGGGCTGCTGATTCTTTAAGAATGACATATCTTTTAACAACAGTGCATGCAGCAAATATTTTTTGCGGCACAAGTACAAGCAATGTTGAAATGGCATCCGCAATCACAATTGGGGTAACTGCATTATCATCTGCATTTAACATATTTTATAAGTATTCAGACTTTAGTGATTACATACCATTCGTTTCAGATTATATATCTGATACTTTTGATGAAGTAGTAGCTGGTGCTTTTGATATATATTCAGGATTAACAGTTGAGAATGATAATATAAATCAAGAAATCCCAAGCGATTTATCTTACTCAGTAAATCACGAGGCTGATACACTGCCTACACAAGGAGACAGTCAAGAGGTTACAGATAATCAATAAAATTTTTTCTGTACCATACTCAAACTCGCAGTGCTATAAAAATGCATTAAAATAAACATTTTTTATAAAACTATACCCTTAGTCATAAATATGGGTGATTTCTCAAAAAAGAATGTTAGGATTTTAGTATCTAAATAATACATATTCCAGCTCAATGTTTTTAAAGCCTGAGAAAGATAAGAAAGAAAAAGGTTTTTGGGAAAGATTTTTTGATCGACATCCTACACTTAAAAGGATAAAAAACTTCATTTCCCATGATACAATATGGAGGCTTGTTGCGGTTGCTACTGCTGCTGCAGCAACTGTACTTACTGGTGGAGCCGCGATACCTGCTGCAGCTCTTGCTCTTACTGTTGCGGGATCTTTTATATCTGTAGCAGCAAAAACTTGGCAATTGAGAGGAGTGGAAAGACGCAGATTACAGAAAAAATTTGTTAAATCTATAGGAGAAAAAGATAAAAAATTAGATGGTCTACGTAAGACGCACTCAAAGGTCTTATCTCATGTAGAAAAAGGAAATAAGCCTAAAAAAACACATAAATTTAAAACAAAAGAACCTAATAAAACCAGATCATTCTTCAAAGTGCTAAGAGATGTTGGGCTAGAAAATGCTGTGAGTGTTTTCTCAGTTGCAGCAAGTGGTAACCCTGCTGGTGCACTAGCTTATGTTGTATCTGTTGGGTTAGCAACTGCAAATATAAAAAGCGAATTCGGAACTAGAGTTAAATATGATATGGAACAAGATCAAGCGAAAAAAGATATGAATGAAATATGTGAAAAAGCTGGAATACCTCCGTTTAAGAACACAAAAGAACTTCATGCCTATTTCAAAGAACAAATGATAGAGAATGAAGCAAAAACATTATTATGTGATGTAATAGGAAGCAAACAAGATTTAGGGCCAGAAAAAACTCTAGAAATATTTAATGACATAAAACAAGATGTAGCTAAAAATGTAGAATTTGAGAGCTTACCTCAAAGAGTGACACTAACAAGAAAGTTTTTTGATGCAATAAATCCATTTAAGGCTGAAGTAGTCAAAGATTATGATACAACCCCAGAAGATGATGTTATTAGCTATTCTGTAAGTAAAAGAAAAGATACTGATAAAACTCAAGACACTCCAAATATTGAAAGAACGCGCTCTTTATCTCCTAGCCCTACACCCAAGCAAAAAAAATCCAGAACGTTATCAAGAGATTAAAAAGACACACAAACAGCTGCTTGACATGCTATACCTTCGCTGCGCCCAGTAAAACCCATTTTTTCTGTAGTTGTAGCCTTTATACTAATATCTTCTTTTGGCATATTTAATATATTTGATAAGCTATTTCTAAATTCATCTCTATAAGGTGATAACTTTGGTATCTCGCATATTAAAGTAATATCTATATTGTTAATGCTCCCTCCTTTATCATGAAGAAGTTTTTGTGCAAATTTTACAAATTGATCTGATTTTACATTTTTCCATTTTTCATCAGTAGGAGGAAAATGAACCCCTATATCTCCCTCTGCTATCGAACCAAGAATTGCATCTGTAAGTGCATGTAGCGCCACATCTCCATCTGAATGTGCAATAATAGCAAATTTACAAGGCACTTCTACACCGCATAAAATAATATGGTTATCTTTATTACCAGAATCTTCAGAAAATTTATGAGCATCAAACCCAATACCCATTTTAACCTTGTGTTTCATATCCATACTCAATTAATTTCTCTGCTAATTTAAAATCTTGCATATTAGTAATCTTAAAATTTAACATACAAGAACGTACAACTTGAACATCTATATTATCAATCTCACATAGAGAAGCATCATCTGTTACATCTCTTTCTTTATGCTTCTTATGCAATGATAATATAGTTTTATAATCGAATGCTTGAGGAGTCTGAGCCAAAAACATATTATCCCTTGGAACAGTCTTTTTGATTATCTCACCCTCGCAAGACTTCATTGTATCGTTTATTGGAGTAGCTAAGATGGCTCCTTTGCTTTCTTTCAAACCTTTAAAAAGAGTAGATACATCCTGATCCTTAAAGAAAATACGTGCAGCATCATGTATTAATACGTTTTTTGGTTCATATTTCTCTATCTCTTCTAAAGCATTACGTACCGAATCTTGCCTCCTTCTTCCTCCATAAATATAAGGCAATATATCTAAACCCTTAACAGAGCTTTCATAAAGATCTAAGTGAGATTTGTTAATTGCTACTAGAACAGCATCTATACTCTTATGATTTAGTAATTTTTCTACACATATACGAAGAGGAGTAGAACCTCTAATAGGTAAATATTGTTTTGGCATGTCTGCAGCTAATCTATCACTACTTCCACCAGCCACTATTATTGCAATGTTATTATAGGTTTTCTTTCTCAACAATTTTACCTTTATCAATTGTAATAATTCTATCTGCTTTCTTAGCAATTGCAGCATTATGAGTAACAATGATAAGACTTTTGTTCTGCTTTTTAATAGTATTTATCAGAATCTCTATTACATTCTTTGCACTTTTACTATCTAAATTTCCTGTAGGCTCATCTGCTAATACCAGCATAGGATTATGTATAATACTCCTACCTATTGCGACTCTTTGCTGCTCGCCGCCAGATAACTGGCTTGGAAAATGGCTTCTCCTACTCTCAAGACCCAACTTAGATAACATATTAAACACATGTGAATCTCTTGTAAATTTCTGATCTTTTGTTGCAAGTATCAAAGGCATCATCATGTTATCAAAAGCTGTAAAATCACTAAGCAAATTATGTGATTGGTATACAAAACCTATATTATGTTTTCTGAATTCTGTTTTTTTATAATCACTCTCTTGAGACAGGTTTTGTTTATTGATAATGATACTACCTTTTGTTGGCTCTTCTAGTAAACCAACTATTTGTAAGAATGTGGTTTTACCACAACCAGAAGGACCAACCAACGCTACTACTTCATTCTTATAGAGGGATAAATTAGCTCCATCTAATATTTTAACAATGTCTCTACCTTGTTTAAAAGATTTACTAACACCTGATACTTGTAGAATTAATTCTTTTTTAGTCATTTTTTAACCCCTCTGCTGGTGACATACGACTCGCTTTATACGATGGGTATAGAGTTGCAAGGAATGAAACTGTCAGTGAAAGAAGAATCACTTTTATCACATCAATCTTATCTATTTTTGAAGGTAATACATCTAAATAATATATTATCGGATCAAAAATAGTTGTACCAGAAATCATAGAAAAAAAGTTTTTGATTGCATCTATGTTATAAGCTATAGAAATTCCTAATATAACTCCCAAAACAGTACCAACAACCCCCAGAATCATACCAGAATAAAGAAACAACCTCATAATACTCCCTTTCGAAAAGCCTATCGTCCTAAGTATGGCTATCTCTTTCACTTTATCTGTAACTAACATTGTAAGACTAGAAATAATATTAAACGCAGCTACTATAATGATGAAAGTTAATATAATAAACATCACCACTCTTTCAGTTTTTAGAGCATCAAACAGTGATTGATTCAATTTTCTCCAATCATACACTTGGTATTGATTGCCTAGTTTTTTAGAAATTAAATGAGATGATTCTTCAGGATCCTCTCCATCCATTAGGAATACTTCAATGCTATTAACTGCACCTTTCATATCAAACATTTTCTGCCCAGCTGCAAGTGAAATTATTGCATAACTACTATCATATTCACTTAAACCACTGTTAAATAAACCCTCTACATAAAAATCTTTTATTTTTGGAAGAGCACCAATAACCGTAGTATTAAAATGAGTAGAAACTAATTTCACACTATCTCCAGGTCTTACGCCTAATATTTTAGCTAACCTTACACCCAATATGATGCCATTATCTCTTGAAATTTTTTTCTTTTTAAGGAACGTATATCTTTTTATATCTTTTGACCTCAGAGCCTTTATCATTGTTCCTGTTGCCCTATCTCCATTTATTAGAAGAGACTGTTCAGAAATAACAGGAATTGCGCTACTAACGCACTCTAATTTACTCATCGACCTAACACTTTCTACATAATTAGAGATACGATCATCAAAATTTCTAACCATCACATCACTATTAAAGCCTTTGAGTTTTTTAGTAAGCTCTGTTCTATACCCATTCATAACAGACATCACTACTATTAAAGCAGCCACTCCTAGCATGATACCTACTAGAGAAAGAAAAGATATGATAGATATGAATGCATCTTTTTTTCGAGACTGCAAATATCTAAGTGCTACTTGAAATTCTAATCTAAAATTCATTTTTCTTTATATATTTTTATCAAAAAATCCACTGCGCGATCTATATCTAAAACTTCAACCTTATCTGTTTCCCGACAACGCACCTCTACTTTCTTATCTACAGCGAGTCTAGAACTAGAAACAATTTGATACGGAATTCCTAAAAGCTCATGCTTAGCAAATTTAGCACCTGCACCTAAAGAAGAATCATCGTAAAGTACATCCAAACCTTTATCTAGTAAAGCACCATATATATTATTACTAATATTAACAGAAGTCTCATCCTTAGTGTGCAAATTCAGTATAGATACATGAAATGGTGTGATTGATTTAGGCCAAATTATACCTTTTTTATCATGAAAGCACTCAATAACAGCTGCTACAAGCCTTGATACACCTATACCATAGCACCCACCATAGAAAAAACTTTTCTTACCTTCATTATTCATAAAGAACACTCCCATAGACTCAGAATATTTTGAGCCGTAATTAAATATATGCCCAACTTCTATGCTCTTATGCTTTTTGAGCTTATCTTGAGATACACTACAATTTGAGTCTTGATGCATATCATCTGCCATAGCATATAGTTTGCGTATTTTTTCTACATCTGGCTTTTCTTTACTCAACTCATTCTCTATTTCTATATCATAGAATATGTCGCTTTCACCAGTGTCTGCTATCACATGAAACTCATGGCTCAATTCTCCCCCAATAGGTCCAGTATCAGCTCTGATTGGTATAGATTTTAGACCTATTTTCTTGAATATATTTATATATGTTCTTAAAACTTCATCATATGTTTTTACAGAAGACTCTTTATCTAAATCAAAAGAATAGGCATCTTTCATAAAGAATTCTCTTCCTCTCATAACTCCAAATCTTGGCCTGATTTCATCCCTAAACTTCCAATTAATTTGGTAAAATGTTTTCGGAAAATCCTTATATGAGTTAATATTAGAACGAACTATATCGGAAATTAATTCCTCTGCCGTGGGGCCAAATAATAAGTCATTATCATGCCTATCTTTGATTTTGAGCATCTCTTTCCCATAATCATCATATCTACCAGACTCCTTCCATAAATCGGCAGATTGTATACAAGGCATCAGCACTTCATTAGCTCCTGATTTATTCATTTCTTCTCTAATAATATTTTCAATATTTCTTAGTACCTTTAGGCCAAAAGGTAACCATGAATAAATTCCAGAATTTTGCTGCTTGATCATACCTGCACGCAGCATTAGCTTATGAGAAATCACCTCAGCATTTACAGGATCTTCTTTTAATATCGGTAGGAAATAATTACTAATCTTCATTTATTAAATCTAATAACTTTTATACTTTTATATAAGATATTACTTCGAAATGGAATCATAAAGCTCGCCAGCCTGCATCATCAATAAAATAATATTTCTGAAACCACCTATTTTACCATATTTTATTCCTCTCTCATGTCCACTAATTGAGAAAGAAATATTCTGAAGACTCTCTTTACTATCAGATTCATTCCCCATTTTCATTATAATGCTTTTCAGAATAGAAACTTGGCTTTTATACAATAAATTCCCACACGCACTCATCAAACCATCAAAATTTTTTATATTCACATCTATATTCCCCAAAGAATTTCTAGTAATGAGATCATGACCTAATTCTCCCTCAATTTTTACAACAAAATTATCAGACGTTAGATCAAAGTTATGAAATTTTACATAGAATCTTCTCATAGAATTATCCTCTTCATTATCAGAGGATCTATATTCAATATCAGTTTCTAATTTATGCTCTCCAAATGTTTTCATGGATGAATTGGAACCAATTTCACTATGCAAATAACCTTTAATTCTGTAAGAATTTTCTGCATTCCTACCTCGTGATTTTAATATACTAAACTTATTCTTTCGTGAAAAGAAGGTGACTTCTCCGATATTTTTATCAAAAATGTCGTACCCGGAATCTCTATAGGTAACCTTCTGTATACTTGTATCAAAATCAGAACTAAATATAGATTGTAGTAAAAAAGATTTGTTCATAACCACTCCAATATTTAAACCCTGATGAGTTTTCAGCAAGTGATTTCTTTTATTATTATTAGAAGTAATAGATACATCATCATCTAAATTAAACTCTATTGATTTGACTATTAAATCAACATTTGCCTTTAAGTTTGCAACTGCAAAAGTTGTCTCAATCTTTTCTTTGTTTTTAAATTTTAATTTAACATCCCCAAATTCATAATTGAAAAAGAAAGGATACCCACTAAGATCTATTGTTTTATAAGACAAAGAAGACAAACCAGATGTTGTGACATTGGATATTATTATGCCCAAAACAGATGGGATAGATGCGATGGAGGCTCTGAAAACTATTGTGAAACTAGATCCTGATGCAAAAGTGATTATGGTAAGCTCTATGGGGCAACAAAATGTGATAGTAGAAGCTATAGAAGCTGGAGCAAAGGATTATATTATCAAGCCTTTTGATGACAAGGTAATCATTGATACGGTAGCAAGAATAACTCAATAGATAGCTATATGGTAGAGGAAGAAACTAAAATCATTAAAGTTAAGATGGCTAAAAACGAAGCGTGTACTAATCCCTCGGTAATGAAAATCGAAGGTTTGGGATCATGTATTGGGGTTATCTTGCACGATCATGTCA
>JAHZKS010000019.1 GCA_022600235.1 Alphaproteobacteria bacterium
GGTTAAGCGATACACTGACTTGAAGACGATAAGGAACACTATTTTCACTAACTTCACCATCTTCGCTAACTTCGCCATCTTCACTATCGTTTATTCTTTCTAGGTAAAAAGTCACAACATTCACAGCATTAGTAGAATCAATTTCTTCTATTAGTCGTTTAGTGAGAAAATTAATTTTATATATTGAATTGAGGCGCAGATGAACCTTAGAAAAAACTTATTATTATGGATAATTATAACAGTGGTTATGCTTGTCTTATTCGATGTAGCAGGTGGAAATAATGGAGGTTCTCATAATAATCTATCTTTCTCTGACTTCTTAAATAGAGTTGATTCAAGAGAAATTTCTAGCGTTGCAATACGTGGACACATGATTGATGGAACTCTTTCCAATGGTCAAAAATTTTCTACACATGCTCCAAACTATCCAAACTTGATCGATAGATTAAATAATGCAGGCGTTGCGATAAATGTGATGCCTACAGAAACAAAAATGGGATCTCTATTCGGCATATTGATATCATGGTTTCCAATGATACTACTCATTGGAGTATGGTTGTATTTCATGAAACAAATGAATACTGGCGCTGGTAAAGCTATGGGTTTTGGTAAATCAAAAGCTAAGCTCAATGGAATATCAAACACTAAAGTTTCATTTGCAGATGTAGCTGGAATTGATGAAGCTAAAGAAGAACTCACAGAGATTGTGGACTTCTTAAAGAATCCAACAAAGTTTCAAGCTCTAGGTGGGAAAATTCCTAGGGGTTGTTTGTTAATTGGTTCTCCTGGAACAGGTAAAACATTAATCGCAAAAGCGGTTGCCGGTGAAGCACATGTACCATTCTTCAGCATCTCTGGATCTGATTTCGTAGAGATGTTTGTTGGTGTTGGTGCAAGCCGTGTAAGAGATATGTTTGCACAAGGAAAGAAAAATTCACCATGCATTATATTCATCGACGAAATTGACGCTGTCGGTAGACACCGAGGCATGGGCATGGGTGGTGGTAATGATGAGAGAGAACAAACTCTTAACCAGCTTCTAGTTGAAATGGATGGTTTCGAACAAAATGATGCAGTTATCATTATTGCAGCTACTAACAGACCTGATGTATTAGACCCTGCATTATTAAGGCCTGGTAGGTTTGATAGGCAAATTCATGTACCTACACCAGATATAAAAGGTAGAGAACAGATTCTTGATGTGCATCTTAAAAAAATAGTTATCGCACCAGATATAGATGTAAATTCTATCGCTAGAGGAACACCAGGATTTACAGGTGCAGATCTTGCAAACCTTGTCAATGAAGCTGCACTACTTGCTGCAAGACTAAACAAAAAAATAGTTACTACCCACGAGCTAGAAGAAGCAAAAGACAAAGTAATGATGGGACCTCAAAGAAAATCTATGATAATGAGTGATAATGAAAAAAAGATCACTGCATATCACGAAGGTGGACATGCTCTTGTAACTTTACACTCCCCTGCTTCAGACCCTATACACAAAGCAACTATTATACCTAGAGGGCGGGCACTGGGTCTTGTTATGAGACTTCCTACATCTGATCAATTTTCTGTAACCCGAGCTAAACTCAAAGCTGATTTAGCTGTGGCAATGGGAGGAAGAGTTGCAGAAGAAATCATTTTTGGATATGACAAAGTTACTAGCGGCGCAAGCTCTGATATTCAACAAGCTACAAAAATAGCTAGAGCTATGGTGCGAGAATGGGGTATGAGCGATAATGTTGGTCCTATAAATTATGGCGGCAATTCTCAAGATATGTATGCTCAACAGAATCAAAAACTTTACTCTGTAAACACAGAGGACCTTATAGATCAAGAAGTAAAGCGCTTAGTAAATGATTCCTACGAACTAGCTAAAAAAATACTAACTACTCATTTAGACCAATTACATAAAGTAGCTAAATCGTTATTAGAAAAAGAAACTCTAACTGGTGATGAATTAAAAGAGCTAGTTTTTGGAAAAGCTGCGGTGCAAAAGGATAAAAAGTCTACTGAAAAAAGCACTTCTACGACAAAGACTAAAACAGTTAAAAAAGCACCAGCTAAAAAAACAAACAAAACCAATAAGAAATGAGTAAAAAATCTTTTTTTGGAACTGATGGCATTAGAGGAATTGCCAATGAAGGCAATATCACAGCTGATATAGCTATGAAGCTTGGTGCTGCGGCTGGAACAATATTTAAAAATGGAACTCATAGACATTTAGTTGTAATAGGAAAAGACACTCGTCTTTCTGGTTACCTTCTTGAACCTGCGCTAACATCTGGATTTATTGCAATGGGTATGGATGTTTTACTAGTTGGCCCAATGCCCACACCTGCAATCTCTATGCTAGTAAAATCATTAAGAGCCGATCTAGGAATTGTCATTTCAGCATCTCATAACCCTTACCAATATAATGGTATAAAAATATTTGGCCGCACTGGATCTAAATTAGATAAGGACACAGAAAACAAAATTGAAGATTTAATTACCAACTACCCAAAGAATATAAAATTTGCTCCACCAGAAAATCTTGGAAAAGCAGAACGACTAGATGATGCACCTGGTAGATATATTGAATTTGCAAAACATACGTTTCCTGAAGGAAAGACTCTTCACGGACTAAAAATAGTTGTCGATTCTGCAAATGGAGCATCGTACCATGTTGCTAGAAAAATCTTCTGGGAACTTGGGGCAGATGTCATTCATATTGGAAATAAACCAGATGGATTCAATATAAATCAAGACTGTGGATCTATGCATTGCGACTATGCACGTGAAGCTGTCTTATTTAACAAAGCAAATCTTGGAATAGTACTAGATGGAGACGCAGACAGAGTAATTATTATAGATGAAAAAGGCAATATTATAGATGGCGATAAAATACTAGCAACGATCGCGTTATATATGAAATCACAAGGAACCTTAGCAAAGAACACAGTAGTTGCTACACATATGTCTAATATTGGATTAGAGAAATTTTTAAATCAAAATGACATCCAATTATTAAGAACAGATGTTGGAGATAAACATGTTTCTCGCCTATTAGAAAAAGAAGGATACACACTTGGAGGCGAACAATCTGGACACATAATAATTCCACAATTTTCTTCTACAGGAGATGGCATAGTTGCCGCATTAAAGGTTCTAAGTAGCTTCGTAGAAAGCAACATCAAAACTATATCACAACTCTGCAACACATATAATTCAGTTCCACAAATTCTGCATAATATCAAATATTGCAACTCTAAACCTTCCCCAGAAACTCTAGAATCTGTATCTAGAAAATTGTCTAAAGCATCAGATAGTTTAAAAGATAATGGAAGAATATTACTACGTAGATCAGGCACAGAGCCTTTGGTAAGAATAATGATAGAATCCTCCAATACAAATCTTGTACAAGATATTATAAAAGATTTATCTTCAGAAATTGAGAAAGTATAAATGAAACATACTATATCTATAGGATCAGACCATAGAGGTTTTGATATAAAAGAAATAATTTGCAAACATTTACACTCATGCTCATATTCTATTATAGATCATGGACCTGAATCTCAGGATATCAGTGTAGACTACCCTGATTATGCGATAGAAATAGCAAAGTCTGTACACTCTGGTGAAACAAAATTTGGAGTTCTAATATGTAACACCGGAATAGGAATGTCCATCGCTGCAAATAGATTACCTGGAGTTCGCGCTGCATTATGCAGAACTATAGAAGATGCTTTATTTGCAAGAAAACATAATGATGCTAATATTCTAGTTCTAGGATCTCAGCATCTAACCACAGAAATAGCAACAAAACTAGTTGACACTTTCTTTAATACTGAATTTGAAAACGGTCGTCACCTAAGTCGTCTAAAAAAAATTGATACTATTCTTTGAAATACAAAAAAATCTGTACCAACCAAAGTAATTAGAGAGTTCTACTAATAGAAATACATTCACCTTGAATTTCTTTTTAACCTAATATACTATTAATCCGCAACTCAATATGGCACAGAATCTGATGGTAGATATCGCAAATAAAAAAATCGATTTTTTTCAATCCAAACTTGGACAATCAGACCCTGATATAGCATTTTTCCTAAAAAAAGAGCTTGAGAGACAACAAAACCAAATAGAGTTAATAGCATCCGAAAATATTGTAAGTACCGCAGTAATGGAAGCTCTTGGTACAGTACCTACAAATAAATATGCAGAAGGGTATCCTGGAAAAAGATACTACGGTGGATGCGAATATGTAGATGAGATTGAATCTATTGCAATAGAACGTGCAAAGCTTTTATTCGATTGTGACTTTGCAAATGTACAGCCTCACTCAGGATCGCAAGCAAATTTTGCTGTATATTTTGCATTACTAAATCCAGGAGATACAATTCTTGGAATGTCTCTAAATGAAGGAGGACACCTAACTCATGGATCAGCACCAAGCTTCTCTGGAAAATGGTTTAACGCAGTACAATATGGTCTATCGAAAGATACGCACCTGATTGATTATGATAACGTAGAATCTTTAGCAAAAAAACATAAACCAAAGATGATTATAGCTGGTGGCTCTGCTTACCCAAGAAAAATTGACTTTGCAAAATTCAGAGAAATTGCAGATAAGGTTGGAGCTATTCTATTTGCTGATATTGCACATTATGCTGGATTAATCGCTACAAAACTATATCCATCCGCATCAAAATATGCTGACGTAATGACAACCACTACACATAAGACTCTACGTGGACCTAGAGGCGGAATGATTATGTCAAATAATGAAGATCTATTCAAAAAATTAAACTCTGCCATCTTCCCTGGAACACAAGGCGGACCTATAATGAATATTATTACTGCTAAAGCTGTAGCCTTTAAAGAGGCGTTACAACCTGAGTTTAAAAATTATTCTAGAAGAGTAATAAAAAACTGCCAAATCATGGGAGAAACTTTAAAGAAAAATGGATATGATTTAGTTACAGGAGGAACTGACTGCCATCTACTTTTAGTAGACTTAACTAACAAAAATATCAGCGGCAAGAAAGCTGAAAAATCTTTAGAGAAAGCTGGAATTACATGTAATAAGAATACTGTACCCGGAGAAACTAGATCTCCATTTATAACTTCCGGGATCAGAATAGGATCGGCAGTTGGTACGACCCGTGGATTTGGAGAAAAAGAATTTACAGAAATCGGAAATATGATCTCTTATGTATTAGATAATTTATCTAGCAATCCAGAAGACAATTCTGCCGCAGAAAGAGATGTACTATCTAAAGTGCATTCTTTATGCTCTAAATATCAAATTTATCCTGGTTTATTTTAATGCGTTGCCCTTTCTGCTCTGCCTCTGATACACAAGTAAAAGATTCAAGACAAAGAATCGATGGCAAATCTGTTAAACGCAGAAGAAGCTGCATTGAATGTGGATCAAGATTTACCACACTAGAAATGATTGAACCTAAGGATATAACAATCATTAAAAGAGATGGAAACAAAAGACCTTTTGATAGAAGCAAAATTATAAAATCTATCACAATAGCAACCAGAAAACGTGAAATCTCCGAAGAACAAATTGAACTTCTAGTAGATGATATTTTAAATAGATTGGAAAAATCTGGTGATAATGAAATACATAGTAAAATGATCGGAGAACTAATAATGCAAGAGCTCCAGAAATTGGATGAAGTTTCCTATGTACGGTTTGCATCTGTATATAAAGAATTCTCTGAAGCCAAAGACTTTGAGAAATTCTTACATACAATGAATGAAAAAATAAAAAACTAGTAACTCCCCCTTATTAGCTAAAAATCTTTATTTGACTAGTAAAGCAATCTAAGGTATCAAGTAACCTGTACTTAACCATTGTTAGTATTATAGTTATAGTGAATATATTAAATAGAATAGCAGAGTTCTTCCAAGCAAGAGTAGAGAGATATGGTGCTCCCTATTACACTTTTGCTATTTTTGGCTTGATCAATTATCCTATAGCCTTCGGGTTTGAGTATTACTCAGACGACTTATCAAAAGAATCTTTACTTTTGAGATTTATCGCCACTCTTCTATGTTTTGGACTTTTAGTAAAAAACTTTTGGCCAAAGTTATTAAAACGATACTTAGCTATATATTGGTATATTACAGTCACGATCTCTGTTCCTATACTTGCTACTTTTCTTTTGCTTAATAATAGTGGCTCCCTATGGTGGCTAATGAACTACACCACTTCTATATTAATATTAGTTTTAGTTCTAGATTGGTTGATGTTCTTTATATTATTTGGAGTTGGAACTGTTATAGGATTCATAACCTTTATTTCATTATACCAAGACATAATTTGGCAAGCTAGCGCATCAGATACAATATTGGCTATGTATATGTATGCAATTGTATACCTACTTGCAACATTATTTGCCCGAAACAAAGAAATGTATAGTGCTAAAATAATACTTATTAAAGATAAACTTAACGAAAAGCTGGAAGAAGAAGTTATAAAACGAACAAATAAATTGGAAGAATCTGTTAATGAGAAAACATATTTCTTAAACCATGTGAACCATGAAATCAGAACTCCTGTCCAGATCATCACCAACATCTCAAGCAACCTTGCAAAAGAGTGGGATAAAACTTCAGAAAAAGAAAGAAAAGAACTAGCAAGCCAAGTGAATAAAAGCTCAACTAAACTCTTCTCATTAATTAACAATGTGCTTGATATATCAAAATTTGAATCTGGAAGAATGATCTTTGATATGAAAGTTCATAATATGGAAGATACCACAAAGAATGTAATAGAAGAACTCAAACCATTAGCTGACGAAAAAAATATCAAAATTGAATTCTATAAAAATAAGCACATAGAAACTAGAGCATTGTATGATGAGGAAAGAATTTCCCAAACCATAAGAAATTTAATTACAAACTCTATAAAATACACAAATAACAAAGGGCATATTAGAGTAGATCTAAAACAAAAATACGCTACATTGCCTACAGGAATTACTGTAAATGGCTTATGCATAGCAGTTAAAGATGACGGGATAGGCATACCAAAAAATGAATTAAAAAAGATATTCGAACCTTTTAGACAAAGCAGCAAAAGTAAATATTCAAAAACAAGCACAGGACTAGGATTATCCATTTGCGCAGAAATTGTTGCAGCACATAATGGAGTATTATGGGCTGAAAGTAATAACAATAAAAAAGGTAGTATATTTTATTGCGTTATCCCTTACCCAAACAATAGAATTGATCCAAACGAAGATAAATCTGAGAAAGCAAAAATTAATATATTATTTGTAGATGATGAAGAAGGATGCAGAATTGCAGGCAGAATGATTCTAGAAAATATAGGGTATAGCGTAAAATTATTCTCCAGCGGTATGGATCTAAAAGATTATTTGGAATATACAAAAAACAAGACTGATCTAATTTTATTAGATATGATAATGCCTGACATAGAGGGTATAGAATTAGTAAGACAATTACGAGAAGAAGACAAACATAAAGATATCCCTATCATAATGCAGACAGGTGTAAAATATGATTCTGAGTTGATAGAATTAGAAAAATATAAACCGATTGGCTATATCTCTAAACCTTACAACAAAGAAGAATTGCAGAAAGAGGTAGAAAAATACTTATCTAAAAAATCTAAATAAGTTTAGTAACTATATTTTCTGAGCAACATATATATTGATAGAGCCTTCCTGAGGTTTGAATTCTTTTATACATCTAAAACCTTCATTAGCAAACATCTTAGTAGCCCAATCCTCAGAGAACTTTCTAGACTGCAGTAAAAAATAACTCGTATTTTTTTGAACTTTTATTATTTTTCCACAAAATGGAAAGGATTGTTCTTCTGTTGATCTAAGATATAAATTTACAGCCCTAGTTTTTTCATTCCAGCGATACTCAGGCTCAAACTTTGTTGGGTCAAAGTACCTTAATCCAAATGTAGATTTGAAATAATAAAAAATTTCTTTAATCATTAATTGAAAACATTCACTATTATATGCATTTTTTATCTTATCAAGATCCTGACAACAATCTAAACTAAATATAAAAAAATCTCCTTTTTTTAAAGGTTTAGAAACATTCTGCACAAACCTACTAATCTCTGAGTCTGAAAAGTTTGAAAAAGTACTCCCCCAAAAGAGTA
>JAHZKS010000020.1 GCA_022600235.1 Alphaproteobacteria bacterium
TATAATTTAATAGATATAAAGAATAAAGATGGTTATGGTTTGTTATCTTATGCTGCTCTGCATCAAAGACCAGATATAGTCAGATTTATGATTAGAAGAGGGGCAAATCTTAATGAAACAAATACTTTAAAAGAAACTCCTTTAATGATTGCAGTAAAGAATAACAATCTTGAGATAGTTTATATGCTTGCTCGTAGTGGGTGTGATGTTAACCAGAAAGATAGATTTGGTCATTCATCTATAGATAAAGCAAAGACAAATAATAGTTCTCAGATTCATGAATACTTATCTAGTATAACCAATAAGTAATCTATTATGGCGAATTTCTCTGTGAAGGTTCTGACTATCTTTCCTTCTATGTTTCCGGGTCCATTAGGTGAGTCTGTTGTTGGGGCAGCATTAAAAAAGAAGTTGTGGAGTATTGAAGCAATCAATATTAGAGATTTTGCAGCAGACAAGCATAAAACGGTTGATGACTATCCTGTGGGTGGAGGTGGTGGAATGCTGATGAAGCCTGATGTTTTAGGTAATGCAATTGATCGTGCGTTGGATGGGAAAAAACAGAGGATTATTTATTTGTCTCCTAGGGGTAAATTGCTGAACCAAAGATTAGTGAGAAATATTGTAGATTCAAAAGATATTACCTTAATTTGTGGTAGGTATGAAGGTATTGATCAGAGGGTTCTAGATCATTATGATGTAGAAGAAGTCAGTATAGGTGATTATGTAATTTCAGGTGGGGAAATGGCAGCATATGTGTTAATAGATTCTTGTGTAAGAATGATTCCTGGGGTATTAAAAAACGAAGATATGGAAGAGAGTTTTGCTGTGAATACAGAGTATGAGAAACTCTTGGAGTATCCACAATATACAAAACCAACAACATGGAATAATCATAAGGTTCCAGAGGTGTTGCTTGGAGGTAATCATAAGAAAATAAATGAATGGCGTATGAAAAAGTCTTTGGAAATAACAAAGATCAATAGGCCAGATCTATTAAAATAAGGTGCTTGCAAAAGCAAGTTGACTCATTTTAATGGTTGTTTTATTGTTCGGAAGCAAAAAATAAAGAATTAAGTTGAACTTTCATTAATTATAGCGTATTCTCTGCTTCGTTATTTTGAAATTTATACTTCTCAAGAGGAAAAATGAATTTAGTAGAAAAATTTGAGCAGGCGCAAGTGTCTTTATTATCAGGAGATAAAAAGATACCTGATTTTAAGCCTGGTGATACAGTTAAGGTTAACGTAAGAATTATAGAAGGTTCTAACGAGAGAGTTCAGGCATATGAAGGATTATGTATCTCTAGAACTAACAGGAAATTAGGTTCAAGTTTCACTGTTAGAAAAATTAGTTATAATGAAGGAGTAGAGCGTACGTTTCCTTTATATTCTCCTAAAATAGATAGTATAGAAATTGTTAAAAAAGGTGTTGTAAGAAGAACAAAACTATACTACATGAGAGAGTTAAGAGGAAAAGCTGCTAGAATTAAGGAAAAAATTGAAAAATAATACATCTTCTGGAGGGGAGATGAGCAGTACTATCAAATTATCCAGTCTTAAAGATATAACAACAAAGTATGATTTGTTTTTGTTCGACCTATGTGGTGTAGTGCACAATGGAATCGAGCTACTTAATGACTGTGTGAATTTCATTTATCATCTAGATAAGCTAGAGAAGAATATAGTATTTTTATCTAATTCTTCTAAGTCATCTTTATTGATGTCTAGATTTCTTGAAGAGATGGGTATGAGAATTTCTTCAAACTGGAAGGTTATGACTTCTGGTGAGTTTTTCAGATATAAAGTTCAAAATGACCCTAGTTTATCAATAAGAAATAAATTCTTAAATATAGGGGATAATTATAAATACTTTGCTGGTATGAATATGAGATTTGTTGAGGACGTAGAGAATTGCGACTACATACTGATCTCACTTGTCGCGAAGTCTATTGATGATTTAGAGAAATGGAGACCAAAATTAGAAGAGGCTGCTTCAAAAAATATTCCAGCGTTATGCATTAATCCAGATCTTAGAGCTCCTGATGGCAATACAGAAGTCTATACTCCAGGGTATTTTGCTCATGAATATGAGAAGCTGGGTGGTAAAGTGTCGTATTTTGGAAAACCACATGATCATATATATGATTTTACTTTATCTGAATACATTAAAAATAATATAAAGAAAAAGAGAATATTAGCTACTGGAGATGCTCTTATGACTGATGTTAAAGGTGCAAGGAATTTTGGTATAGATTCTATGTTATTACTGAGAAAAGGTATACATAAGGATCTGTGTGGTAGATCTTTAAAGTATATACAGAAGTCTTGTGATGAAGTTGGTATATCTCCAACATATGTGATAGATGATATGTCAGAGTTTTGATGTTTATTTTTTCTATTTACTGATAATTTCTATTATCTGTTTTGCTGCTACCGAGGCACTATCTTCTTCTGGTTTGTAATTCATTATTTCTAGATCTGGTATGTTATTCTTTTCTTTAGAGGAATCAAGAAGTATTGCTTGATGATTTTTTACCTTATAATCTGAATGCCTCAGATGAGAATTACTCATATTATTTGCTTTGAATATATAAATGGGTTTTGTTTGTATTTGTATTACTTCATCCACCATTGATGTAGATTCTCCAGTTATCAAAGCAACATTATTAGGATTAGAATTTAGTATATTTAGTAATGGTTTATATGCTCTCACTCCAGAGTGAAAGTCAAAAAATGTGTAACTTTTTGAATTATCTTTTTGCAATTCAGATAATAACATATCTGTTTGCCATTGTTTTGTCCTAGGACTGTTTGTGATGACAATTTTTAATTGGTATTTTATGGAAATTTTTTTGATTGTTTGAGCAAAGTTCTTTATATCTTTATCTGTAATGTTTTTTATTTCTCCAGATGTGCTTGGTGCATCTCCTCCTAAAAATACTACTAAATAGTTTTTCTCTTTAGAAATAAGATTCTTGAATCTAAAATTTGTATATGAATTGTTTATTTCAATATAGTTTGTGGAAGAGGGAATGGATTGAGTAGGTATTAATTTTATATTTTTATTACGTACTAAAGTTTTTAATTGGTCAGAAACATTATATTCAGGAATAATAATTACATCTAAGTATTCTGCGTTTTGCCACAAATTATCAAAAATGTGATGGCCGCTCCATACAGATAAAACCTTTACTTTTTTTGTCAAATTTTGTTTTATATTTTTTATAGCGTTTATGCCATATTCTCCAGAGCTAATTATAGTATTTTGAGAATGATTTCTGGATAGTGTATTAGATAGATGATTTAGATCTTTGATATCAAGCTCTTGAATGTTTGCATTGATATGGTGTGATTCCAGTTCCTTTTTTAGATGTTTCTGGATAGAAATAGATTGTGCTCTGTCTCCAAGATGTTTATTAGCAGAAATATTAGAAATTACATATAAATTTGATTCTTCTTTTTCAGTGCAACATATTAGTGATAGTAGAAAAAAGAGTATTAATTTTTTTAGCATTTTCTATTCAGAATTTGATCTTTGTTTTACTATACTAAATAAGTAAGTAAAATATTGAATATATCAAATGTAATTGATATCATGACAATTCATTTTATTACCAAAATACACTAACTATGTCTCTATGCAACTTTAAAACACCAAAGCTGGTTGATATACAAAATATATATAATGAAACAGGTAGTATTGGGGTAGTGGAAGCTAGCAAACATCTCGGGTTTTCAATTAAAAGATTGTATTTCCTACATAACATAAAAAAAGGATCTTCGAGGGGGGCTCATGCTCATACAGATTTATATCAATGTATTGTGTCAGTTAGTGGTTCCTTCAAAATCGACCTTGAAGGTAAAGGTGAGAAATTTTTATTTATACTAGATGATCCATCTAAAGCTCTTCTTGTTCCTCCGGGATATTGGAGAAACTTATCAGATTTTTCTAAAAATGCTGTATGCGTAGTTTTAGCTTCTCACGATTACTATGAGAGCAGTTATATCAGGGATTATCAAGATTTTCTTGAGTATGAAAATTCTACTAAAGTAATCAAATCTGTTCCTTATATAGATTTTTCTCGTTGCTATTTAGATATGAAATTTGAGCTAGATGCAGCATATGA
>JAHZKS010000021.1 GCA_022600235.1 Alphaproteobacteria bacterium
AAATCTCTAAGCCTAATCTGTCTAACTATTTCTTTTGCAGCCTCAAGGTTTGTCTTTAAAGCCATTCTTTCAATATTTTTCTCTGATGTAGACCTACCAGAGTTCACATCAATAGCAATAAGAGCTTCTGTAGGGTTAATAACTATATACGCCCCAGATTCTGTATAAGCTACTGGGTTGTACAAGCTCAAAACCTGCTCATCCACTTTATGCTTATTAAAAATAGGCATTTTTTCATTATACTGAACAATATTCAACTCATCCTCAGATGACATATTGTTAACTATCTCTTTTATTTCTTGATAAGCATCCTCCCTTCAACCCATATACCTTCAACAGAATTATCATACAAATCCCTAATAACTCTTTTAAAAATATTTTCCTCAGAATGAATAAACGCTGGGGCATTAGAAACCAGAGTTTTTTCTCTAATATAGTTCCATAGCTTCACAAGATAGTTATAATCATTCTCAATTCTTTCTTTGCTACGCCCTTGCCCAACAGTCCTGATAATCACTCCTACAGGATTAGTAGAACTAATTTCATCAACAACAACCTTTAGTCTTTTTCTCTCTTCTCCATCTTCAATCTTCTTTGAAACTCCACCCTTAGATCCACTATTTGGCATAATCACACAACATCTACCAGCAAGAGATATGTAAGTTGTAAAAGCCGCACCTTTATTACCCCTCTCTTCTTTCGCAGCCTGGACCAAAAGAATCTGGTTACGCTTTAGCACTTCTTGAATTTTATATTTCTCTACATTTCTTTTTTTGATATTTTCTATATCTTCTTCTCCAGACACATGGTCAATTCCAGGATCATTATCAGATATTGCTTCATCTATAACAGCATCTAGGTCATCTCCATTTAATGCATCATCGGAAGCCACAACCTCTTTCCCTGTTGACTCCTCCTCAACAGAACTACTCACATCAGATTCTTCTTCACCATCAGAATCTTCTCTATATTTTGAAGGAACATTATAATAATCAGAATGAATCTCAGCAAATGGGATAAATCCATTCTTATCGCCACCATAATCTATAAAAGCTGCTTGAAGAGAAGGCTCTACCCTAGTAACTTTTGCAAGGTATATATTACCTTTAATCATTTTTTTTGAGTTAGTAGAAGATTCAAGGTCTACCAACCTATTATTATCCATCACAGCGACTTGCGTGTTGTCTGGATAAGAAGCATCAATTAATATTTTTTTATTCATAACATTTTACCTACTGAATTCGTTTATACGCAAGTAGGCAATGTATATCTCAAAGCAAGAAGAGCTTATTTATTCTATATATGAAAATTTTATTATTCATTATCATCATTATATTTCACAAACACACTTTTAATTATCTTACACTTCTTGCAATTTTCAATAACACTGCCTGCCGGCCAAAATTTCTTTAGAATCGTAATTCTTCACCGAGAAGCATACACTATGTCTGCATTAATTTCCACTATATTTTTCTAATTTGCTTTGATATAGTGACCATTTGATAAATACTGCAAAATTAACAAACTTATGAAGAATGATAAATCTGAACTTCCATTCTCTTGGTTTAAGTCACTAAGAGATTCAATATGCGAAGAGTTTGAGAAAATAGAAAACGAATTAACCGGAGAAAAATCAAATCGCACTCCTGGGAAATTTGTTAGAACCCCCTGGGATTACCACCAGAAAGGCGGAGGTGAAATCAGCCTTATGCATGGCAGAGTATTTGAGAAAGTAGGAGTAAATATATCTTGCGTAGAAGGATCTTTCTCTCCAGAAATTAGATCTCAAATACCAGGCACAGAAAAATACCCACACTTTAAAGCTTGCGGTATATCTTTAGTAGCACATATGCACTCACCAAAAGTACCTGCTGTACACATGAACACAAGATTTATACAAACCAAACAAAACTGGTTTGGTGGAGGAGCAGACTTAAATCCAGCAAAAGAAAACAAAGAAGATACTGATTTCTTTCATGAGCAACTCAAAAGAACATGCGATATTTATGATGAAAACTATTATCCAAAATTTAAGGAAGAATGTGATAAGTACTTCTTCATAAAACACAGAAATGAATCACGTGGAGTTGGGGGCATATTCTATGATTATCAGTATAATGACACAAATGATATTTTTGATAAAAACTTTGCATTTACAAAGGATGTAGGAAAATGCTTTCTCAAAACCTACCCTCAGATTGTAAGAAAACACATGAACAAACCTTGGACAAAAGAAGAAAAAGATTACCAGTTATTCAGAAGGGGGAGATACGCAGAGTTTAACCTCTTATATGATAGAGGTACAAAATTTGGACTTCTTACAGGTGGAAATCCAGAGTCCATATTTATTTCAATGCCTCCTCTGGCTACATGGACCTAAATTATTCAAGAAAATGACAAATACACAAAATACTCCTGAACATATTGCCATTATTATGGATGGAAATGGGCGCTGGGCTAAGAACAAGCTCATGCCAACCTCATTCGGGCATAAGCAAGGAGCAGAAACAGCTAGAGAAATCATCAATGTAGCACAAAAAACAAACATCAAATTTCTAACATTATATGCGTTCTCTTCTGAGAACTGGAAAAGATCTAAAAGTGAAGTAGATAATTTAATGCAACTGCTACATTTGTATATAAATAATGAAAAAAAACACTTAAACAACAGTAATATCAGAATAATAGTTATAGGAAACTTAGAACCTGTACCAAGTAAATTAGCTCAAGGTATAAAAGAAGCCGAAGAGAAAACTAAGCATAACACTGGCATGACACTCATAATAGCACTGAGCTATGGCGGTCGAGAAGAAATCATATGTGCCGCAAAAAGAATTGCAGAACTCTGCCTCTCACAAAAACTATCACCAAAAGAAATTAGCGAAAAGACATTTACTTCTTTTCTATACACTAGTAACATACCAGATCCAGATTTAATTATAAGAACTGGCGGAGAATTAAGGATCAGCAACTTTCTTTTATGGCAATCAGCTTACGCAGAATTTTACTTCACAAAAGCTCATTGGCCTGAATTTAATGAAAAAGAATTTAAAAAAGCACTAACTGAATTTCAAACACGAAAAAGAAACTATGGCAAATAATACAATACTAGACAAAAACCTCTTATTCCGCGTAATCACATCACTTATCTTAGCACCACTGGTTTTGGCCATAATTCACACCGGAGGAACATTATTTAACATTCTTATAATGATTTCGGCAATCTTGATGGCATTTGAATGGAATCATCTAACATCAAAATCTTCTGTCAACAAAAGTCCGGCTCTTTGGAAATTCATAGGTGTGTTTTATATAGCAACACCTTGCATTTCATTGATTTTTATAGAATCCAAAAACCAAGGGAGTTTAATTATTTTTTGGCTATTTATAACTGTATGGGCTTCTGACATTTCTGCTTTTTTTGTAGGAAAAATTGTAGGTGGACCAAAACTTGCTCCGAAAATTAGCCCTAAAAAAACTTGGTCAGGCTTTCTTGCAACACTTGTAGCATCCTACTTTATTGGAGTTGAATCTGCTGTCATTTTTCAGTCACACTATCCTAACGCTCTCATCACACTTACAGTTACGATAGCAGTCTATGCTCAAATAGGAGATTTAATTGAATCATGGATCAAAAGAAAGTTTGAGGTAAAAGATTCTGGATCAATACTTCCTGGCCATGGAGGGATACTAGACAGAGTAGATGGCATAGTTGTGACCGCTCCAAAAATAGCAATATTGCTGGCAATAGGAACACAATATAATCCATTTTTTTAATGACAAATAAAGTTACTATATTTGGATCAACTGGATCTATAGGAAAGCAAGCATTAGACGTAATATCTCATTCCACCAATGAATGTTTTTCTATACAAGCCCTAACAGCTAATCAAAACTACACAGAATTAGCTAAACAAATTAATAAGTTCAAGCCAAAATATGCTGTTATAAATGACACATCAAAACTAGATCTGTTAAATTCATTACTAAATCATTCAGAAACAAAAATCTTAACTGGCGCCGAAGGAATGGTATATGCAGCTCAATTAGATAACGATCAGGTTATCGCAGGAATATCCGGGTCAGCAGGTTTACACACAACATATCTAGCACTCACTACTGGAGCAAATGTATTATTTGCGAACAAAGAAAGTTTAGTTTGCGCTGGGAACCTGTTAAAAACTACAGAAAAAAAATCTGGCTCAAAATTAATTCCATTAGATTCAGAACATAATGCAATATTTCAGGTGTTTGAAGAAGCTAACAGAAAATCTATAGACAAAATCATTCTTACCGCATCTGGAGGTCCTTTTAGAGAAAAGTCCAAGCTAGATCTTGAGAACGTCACCATAGATCAAGCTTTAAAACACCCAAACTGGAATATGGGTAAAAAAATTACCATAGACTGTGCAACTTTATTTAACAAAGGTCTTGAGGTTATTGAAGCACATTATCTATTTGATATGCCGGTAGAAAAAATAGATGTTGTCATACATCCTGAATCCACAATACATAGCATGGTTCAATATAAAGATGGCTCCACCCTAGCACAACTAGGAAACCCGGACATGAGAACACCAATATGCCATGGATTATATTGGCCTAATAGGTATTCAGGTCACCAAATTGTAGAAAACTTAAACTTCTTTAAATTAAAACAATTAAACTTTGAAGAACCGAATAATGACCTATTTCCTTCTTTAACTATGTGCAAACACTCTGTGCGTTTGGGCAAAAGTTTTCCTATGGCTTTAAATGCTAGTAACGAGATTGCTGTGGATTATTTTTTAAATGGCAGAATAAAATTTACAGATATATTCAAGCTAGTTGAAATGTTTTTAGAAAGACACAAACCACAAGACATATCTTCCATAGAAGCAATATTAAAACTAGATAAAGAATTAAAACTTGAAGCCCGTAATATTGCAGATTCTCAGATTTGCAGTTAAATCATTATCTTGCAAATTATTTTTCTTCTATATATTCTTTATCAAAAAAATATCCCTTTCAGATATGTTGTACGATTCATTACAAACACTTTTAGCTTTTGCAGTTACTATCACAATAATAGTATTTGTGCATGAGTTTGGTCATTATTTCGTTGCAAGATTATCTGGAATAAAAGTTACAGACTTTTCAATCGGCTTTGGACCTAAAATTTTTTCGAGAAAAGACTCCAATGGAACAGAATGGAAAATATGCTGTATACCGCTTGGAGGATACGTAAAATTCCTTGGAGATTTAGACGCTACTAGCACAAAAAGCACAAAGCTAACCTCTGAAGAAAAAAAATATGCATTTTCTGAGAAAAGTTTGTTAGCTAAATCTTCAGTAGCAATAGCTGGTCCATTTGCAAATTTCCTATTTGGAATAATAGTCTTTGCTACTTTCTTCTTTACGTATGGGACACTTGTATCAAGCACAGAAATTCAAACAATATCATCAGGAAGCCCTGCAGAAAACATAGGATTAAGATCTGGAGATTACATTGTTAAGATAGAAGGAGATAAAGTGGAAAGCTTTCAAGAAGTTGCTACTCATATTTCTATGCATCCAGGAATAGAAATATCTATCACCGTAAAAAGAAATGATACACTAATAAATAAAAGAGTGACTCCAGAATCCGTAGAAGTTATAGATGCAATAGGCAAAAAAAATAAAATAGGTCGCCTGGGCGTAACCTTTTCTCCCCCTACTCACAAAAATCTACCCCTTCTTGATTCAATAAGCAAAGCAGTTAGTGAAACTTTCAGAATATGTAAACTCACACTAAAAGCAATTGGTCAAATGATATATAGAGAAAGAGACACTCAAGACCTTGGAGGACCCATAAAAATAGCTAGATATGCTGGCGCCTCAATGGAGGGAGGATTAGTTAGTATGGCATATTTTATATCGCTTCTTTCCATAAGTATTGGGCTGATTAACTTATTGCCAATACCTCCTTTAGATGGAGGTCATCTGTTCTTTTATGTAACAGAAGCTATATTTGGTAAAAAAATTAGTGACTATGTGAAAAACTATGCAATAAAAGTTGGATTTGTTCTACTGTTGGCACTAATGTTGCTTGTAATTATGAATGATATTATATATTTTTAAAACCCATGTACAAAATTACTAAAACTACATTCTTAAATATTGCTTTTCTGCTAACATTATTTTTTGTTACAGCACATGTGCAGCTTGCTTATGCCGATTCCGAAAAAATATCTGGAATAAAAGTAATAGGAAATACCCGTACAGAAAAATCGACTATTTTATCTTATATAAACCTTAAAGAAGGCGATATATATTCAAAACAAAAAGCAGACCGGTCTATAAAAACTCTTTATAACACAGGTTTTTTTTCGAAGATTAGTATAAATTTTGAAAACGGAAAAATGACTATATCCGTTATAGAGAACCCTATAATCAATAAAGTTGATTTCTCTGGTAACAAAGCATTAAAAACTGAAATATTATCACAAGAACTCATATCTAAAACCAGATCATTTTTCTCTAAATCTAAGTTAAATAACGATGTTAATAGACTGATAGATATATATAACAAGTCTGGAAGATTCGCTACAAAGATCACGCCCCAAATAGCAACATTACCGCAAAATAGAGTAAATATACTATTTAAAATAAAAGAAGGTAAAAAATCCACCATCAAAAAAATTATTTTTGTAGGTAATAAACATTTCTCAGATAACACCTTAAAGTCAGAGATAATGTCTAAAGAGGATAAAATATACAACATATTCAGAGCAAATTACTATGATGCTGACATATTAGAGTATGACAAAGTATTACTAACAAAATTCTATCACTCTAAAGGTTATGCTGATTTCAAAGTTATATCAGCTACAGCAGATATAATATCAAAAAATAATGGATTCTATCTTACCTATTCAATAGAAGAAGGAGAACAGTATGACTTTGGTAATATCAAAATAAATAACCATATTTCTGCTGTGAATAAAAAAGATCTATTCAATCTTATAGAGTTTCAAAACGGTAAGATCTTTAATGCTAACCTGGTAGAAAAATCTACTCAATCGATAATAAAATACCTTGCTGTGAATGGTTATCCATTTGTTGATGTAAGAGCTAATTATGATATAGATCACAAGAAAAAATTAGTTAATGTTAACTACATCATATCTAAAGCACAAAAAGTATATATAGGAAGAATAAACATAAGAGGAAATCTTAAAACATATGATAATGTTATAAGAAAAGAGTTAAAATTGGCGGAAGGAGATCCTTACAACTCCTTCTTAATCAACAATTCTGAGCAACGTCTTAAAAATCTAGACTTCTTTGAGAAGGTCAAGATTGATGTAGATAAAACAGATAAAAGAGATGTTGTAGATTTAGATATTTCTGTAGAAGAAAAATCTACTGCAGTTGTAAATATATCTGCTGGTTATTCTACATCTGATGGTCCTCTTGGTATGCTTGGGTTCACCGAAAAGAATCTGTTTGGACAAGGTAAGAAGCTTGCATTAAACCTTCAAAAATCATCTTCAAGCCTTTCTACAGGACTTTCTTTAACTCAACCAAACTTTATGCAAAGCAATATAGATGTTGGTTTTAGCGTAAAAAACTCTTCCAAAGACCATAACACGTCACACTTTGGATCTAACTCTGATTCAATACCTTATGAAATAAAGCATACTTCTGGTTCTTTATTTATGAATTATGAGATTACAGATCACCTTGCTCACTCTGTAAACTATACTGTAAGCAGAGATAGTGTAGAGAAAGTAGATCCAACATCTGCCGCTATAATTGTAGAGCAAGCAGGAAAGAACATAGTATCTTCAATTGGACATAATTTAGTCTATAACAAAACTGATAGTACCATTAATCCTACTACAGGGTACGCAATTAACTTCACACAGGTATTAGCAGGTTTAGGTGGAGATTCTAAATACATTAAAAACATACTAGAATATAGCTATTACTATCCTGTTATTGATGATCTTATTCTAAAACTAGCCTTCTCTGGCGGTAACGTATCTGGTCTTGGAAAAGACGTTAGGATTAATGAGAACTTTAGCTTAGGAGATTATTCATTACGTGGATTCGACTATTCAGGAGTTGGTCCTCGTAATAAAACTGGCAAGCAAGATTATTTAGGAGGAGTATCATACTATACAGGTACTATTGAGGCAAAATTCCCTATACCTGGAGTTCCAAAAGATTCTGATGTATCTGCTTCTATATTCAGTGACTTTGGTAGCATATGGGGAGTAGATATACCTAGCGGGTCTTCTTACACAAAAAATGATTTTCATAATGATAAATCCATCAGAGCCTCTGCTGGTATTGGTTTAATATGGGTCACAAGGATGGGACCACTAAGGATTGACTATGCAAAAACATTGAAAAAAGAGAGTTATGATAGAACAAGGGCATTGTTGTTTTCATTCTCAACATTATTCTAATAACCATGCAAAAACTTTTACTATATATATTACTCGTATCAATAGCATTTTCTGCTAATGCTGACACTGCAATTCTTGATGTAGATAAAATAATCACTAATTCTATTGCATATAAGAAATTCAAAAAAGACTGGGATAAAGAAAGTGAAACCTACCAGAAAGAGATTGAATCCTACGAAACAAAAATGATTGAGTTAGATAAGAGAATCATTTCTGGATCAAATAGGATAGATAATCGTGATCTTGAAAAACTAAAAAAAGAATTAGCTGATTATGAGTTTATAATACAGAAGCTTGTAGAAAAAAGAAAAAATATACTTGATGCATCTTTTTCTACTGCACTTGGCGAGATAAGGATTGAAATTAAACATCTGGTAGATAAGTATGCTAAATCTCATAAAATAAAAATAATTATACCGAAATCTCAAACTATATACTCAGATGAGAATGTAGAAATTACTGATAATATCTTGTACCAACTGAATGAAGCTTTTAAAGACATTACAAAATACAAAAATAAAGATTCACAATAACAGACATGTCAAAAGAGAAAGTAACTTTTAATAAAAATATTGGGCCTATAGATCTATCCGTCTTAGCCTCACATATTGGTGCAAAAATATATAAAAACAAACAACGTATAGACAGTATAGAAGAAACAAAAATTAAAGATGTAGCAGATTTACGTTCAGCATCTAAAGATACTATTACTTTCGTATCCTCCAACAAAAACATACAAGACATCTTACAAACCAATGCTGCGGCATGTATTGTTGCTGAGAATATGTTAGATAGTATTGATCAAGACATTTATTTACTAGTAGTAGTAAAAAACCCTTATGCATCTTACATTAAAATTGTTAGCCTGTTTTATCCTGTAATAGAAAAAACAAAACCGAAAACCAATGACTATTATATCTCAGAGACAGCTAAATTAGGTTCGGGTTCTTATATAGATTTTGGATGTTATATAGGAGAGAATGTATCAATTGGTAAAAACGTAGCAATACATCCTAATACATATATTGGAGATAACGTTATCATAGGGGATAACTGCACAATATATAATAATGTAACTATAACAAACACGATAATTGCTAACCATACAACTATCAACTCTGGTACAGTAATTGGCAAAAGAGGCTTTGGTTATGTCACAGATAATGGACAGCATATAGCTATACCTCACCTTGGAAGAGTGATTATAGGGAGCCACGTAGAGATAGGCTCTAACACATCTATCGACAGAGGCACATTAGGAGATACAGTAATAGGAGATATGTGCAAGCTTGATAATTTGATACAAATAGGGCATAATGTCACACTTGGAAAAGGATGCATACTAGTGTCGCAAGTAGGAATAGCCGGAAGCAGTAAGCTTGGAAATTATGTAACAGTCGGCGGACAGGCTGGAGTGGCTGGTCATATAACAATAGGTGACAAAACCCAGATAGCAGCCAAATCTGGTGTAATACAAGATACAAAATCTGAGAGTATTGTTATTGGATTTCCTGCACAACCAATAAAAGAATTTTGGAGACAAATTGCAACTTTAAAAAAATTGATAACCAAAGGTAAAAAATGACTGACTTAAAAGAGCACACATCAATTGATATCAGAGAGATTATAAAGATTAGAAGAATATGAGAGATTCTAATGATGTTCAATAAATAGATATAGTCATTGTAAGAATACTGACTAATATTTTATAAACAATGTCATATGTACTAACATGTAAATTAATAAATTCAAGCCGTCCGCTACAATATTTATCTAACTATTATACATAAAAATGAGTCAACTAGATATTCTGAATACTAAACATTAATTCAGATCCACAGCTAAATATATAATAATCAATTTTTAATTAACTAATACACTAAACAAATTCAAGTTATATTTAAACATTACTAAAAAAAAACTCTTTAGAAAATGC